>NZ_JACVZO010000069.1:0-1051 GCF_017151845.1 Staphylococcus sp. EG-SA-17 | reverse complement strand
TTGCGTCCGACTTCCTTCAGATTCCACTTCACAATGGACACCCTTGTCTTTCGCTAACAGTTCCTACTACCAAGCCTGTAACGGACTTTCACCGTCAAGTTGTTGCCCATGCCAGGCGCACTAAAAAATAACCTTCACATTTGAAGGTTAAAATTTTTAAAGTAAACTTTCTTTATCCCCATGCTACGAGTTCAGATTCAGGAAATAGCCCTTTACTAGCATTTATGTATATTCTGTCTATGGCATGAATAAAATAATTATCTCTTGTATTTTTTTCTAAACTAGATTTTTCAGCATTGATAACTTCAAGACTATCTATATCCATTTGAATAATACCAGGCTTAATATTTTCATCATTATTAGGAAAATATTTATATGTAACACTTTTATCATTAATTTCTTTTATTTTTAATATTAGCAATCATTTCCACCTCTAATTAATTAAAATACTATAATTATATTTTATTTCTGTAAGTTTATGTGCCTCTATATAGTGTAAATTATACTTATTCATTAGATAGTGTTCAAGAGCTTCATGTTTCTACGTTATTATATCCATTTTTTTAATATTTTTCCCTTCTCTTAAACGTTGCCAACTTTGAGCCATATAAAAGTCAGGATCAAATTGTTTAAATCCACTTTCTAATAAATACTTATTTTCAAATATATGTTCATAAACTCTTTGAATTAAATTTTTATTTATATTAGTATTTTTAGCAATTTTAGAAATCTCTATCTGTTTATCTCGATTTCTAACTGAATTATAATAAATTTGAGCATGTCTGTTCCTTTTGATACCGTATTCATCACTTTTATTATTAAGTGCACCTGATTCAATAAAACAACCTTCTACTTGATATTTACCTTCACGCTCTTTAAAGAACTTGTCTCGCCAATTGCCGACATGTGGCACTGTGGTACTTCTGTAAATGGCGGTTATAAAATGTAGGAAAATGGCGAAATGAAAATGCTGTTTTTCCTACATTTTTTCTTTTTTAAATTATATAATCATGTCTTAACTCAATCTTCGATTGGAGGTTATTTGATTGAG
>NZ_JACVZO010000068.1:0-1223 GCF_017151845.1 Staphylococcus sp. EG-SA-17 | reverse complement strand
TGAATCGTCTACACTTAATTGGACAAATTCTATGAGAATAGATATTGTTAATTTAAGAAAGTAGGCGATTTTATTATGACAAGAGAAAGAAGATCATTTAGTTCAGAGTTTAAGTTACAAATGGTTAGATTATATGAAAATGGTAAGCCTAGGAATGAAATTATACGCGAGTATGATTTAACACCTTCGGCGTTAGGAAAATGGAGAAAGCAACATCAAAACACGGGTACATTCAATCACCAAGATAACTTATCAGATGAAGAAAAAGAGCTGATTAAATTACGTAAAGAAGTTCAACATTTAAAAATGGAGAACGATATTTTAAAGCAAGCAGCGCTGATCATGGGACGAAAATAGAAGTCATTCAAAAGAATGCACATCAATATTCAGTATCAGCAATGTGTAAAGTCCTAAAAATACCAAGAAGTACTTATTATGATTCTATAAAAAGAAGAGATAATAAAAACACTAAAGATGATTCAAACGTAGAACGTGCTGTCATAAATATTTTTAATTCTAATAGAAAAGTCTTTGGTACAAGACGAATTAAAAATAATTTAAATGACAAGGGTCTTACTGTATCAAGGCGAAAGATAGCTCGTATCATGAAAAAACATAATCTAGTTTCTGTTTATACGAAAGCTAAATACAAAAATCATCCAAAAGAAACTAATGAAAAACGAATTAAAAATCATTTGAATCGCGCTTTTAATAGAGAACAACCAATGGAGACATTAGTAAGTGATTTGACATATGTAAAAGTCGGAGGAACATGGCATTACATATGTTTATTTATAGATCTATTTAATAGAGAAATTGTTGGTTACAGTGCAGGTAAAAATAAGGACGCAAATTTAGTATCAAAAGCAATCAGCAGAATAAATCATAATCTTGAACAAATCAAACTATTCCACACTGATAGAGGCAAAGAATTTGATAATCATTTGATAGATGAAGTCCTAGAAACATTTAAAATCAAACGTTCATTAAGTACCAAAGGTTGTCCTTATGATAACGCAGTTGCGGAAGCAACGATGAAAGCAATGAAAACCGAATTTGTAAAACAAATGCAATTTGAAAACTTAGAACAGTTAGAAACAGAATTATTTGATTATGTAAATTGGTACAACAATTTTAGACCACATTCTTCATTACAGTATTTGACGCCAGTGGCATTTAAAAATCTACACATGAAAACTGTCTAAAAAAATGTTGACATACCA
>NZ_JACVZO010000067.1:0-1530 GCF_017151845.1 Staphylococcus sp. EG-SA-17 | reverse complement strand
AATATAACATTGTGGAGCCTATGACATTGATTTATGTCTCGGTCTCAAATGTTCTTGTAAAAAACTAAGTATAGTTGGATTTTAAGTTAAAAAAATTGTTTTTGCAAAAATAAAATAATCCATCAACTGCAAAAAAATATGCAATGATGGACTAATGTCAAAAAATTGTTACATCCATTTTATTTTAGGTTCTTCGCCTCTAAAAATCCTTGCGATATTAGAGCGATGTCTAATTATCAATATGATTGAAACTAAGAAACTAACGACTAATAAAATATAGTCTTGAATGATAAGCGAGCCAATCACACAGCAAATTGCTGCAACGATACTTGCTAAAGAAACATATTTAAAAATCTTCAATACAACAAAGAAGATAATTGCAAGTATTAGTAAAAGTATCGGATTGACTCCCAAGACGACACCTGCACTAGTTGCAACAGCTTTGCCACCTTGGAATTTTAAATAAACAGGATAAACATGTCCAAGTATAGCGCATAAGCCAACAATTAAACCATTTGTAAAAAAAGTACTAATAGGGCCATCTGCGTGAACTGGTAACCATAAAGGGAAGAAAACAGTTATGAACCCTTTGAAAATATCTAGAAATGTTACCAAGAATCCTGCAGGACGACCTAATACTCTAAAGCTATTAGTAGCGCCAGTATTACCACTACCAAATTGTCTAATATCTTTTTTGAAAAATAATTTTCCAATTACGAATCCACTTGGGAAAGCGCCGATAAGATAACTTAGTAGTAACATGACGATTATCATCATAAATATTACACATCCTTTAATATCTTAGGACTATTTTATCATATTCGTTTAAATTACGGCTAAAATTTTTAAAAACGGGGATTAATATATGGAATTAAGCTATGAAAGTTAATTGATACTTGCATTTTACGCTGATTTATATAAGAATAACTATTGTATAGTTTTAAAAACGAACGTACGTTTGCAGGAGGCGAAATCATTGGCAATGAATAAACAAAATAATTATTCAGATGATTCAATACAGGTTTTAGAGGGGTTAGAAGCAGTTCGTAAAAGACCTGGTATGTATATTGGATCAACTGATAAACGGGGATTACATCATCTAGTATATGAAATTGTCGATAACTCCGTCGATGAAGTATTGAATGGTTACGGTAACGAAATAGATGTAACAATTAATAAAGATGGTAGTATTTCTATAGAAGATAATGGACGTGGTATGCCAACAGGTATACATAAATCAGGTAAACCGACAGTCGAAGTTATCTTTACTGTTTTACATGCAGGAGGTAAATTTGGACAAGGCGGCTATAAAACTTCAGGTGGTCTTCACGGTGTTGGTGCTTCAGTTGTAAATGCATTGAGTGAATGGCTTGAAGTTGAAATCCATCGAGATGGTAATATATATCATCAAAGTTTTAAAAACGGTGGTTCGCCATCTTCTGGTTTAGTGAAAAAAGGTAAAACTAAGAAAACAGGTACCAAAGTAACATTTAAACCTGATGACACAATTTTTAAAGCATCTACATCATT
>NZ_JACVZO010000066.1:0-1550 GCF_017151845.1 Staphylococcus sp. EG-SA-17 | reverse complement strand
TAAATGATATTGTTGAAACAATTCCTGACAATGAATTCGACGAATTCAGACATCACCGTGGTGCAACTTCGTACCATCCTAAAATGATGTTAAAAGTGATTCTATATGCCTACACACAATCTGTATTCTCAGGTCGTAAAATAGAAAAAATGCTTAATGATAGCATCCGAATGATGTGGCTATCACAAAATCAAAAACCTTCTTATAAAACAATTAATCAATTTAGAGTAAATCCAAAAGTAGATGCTTTATTAGAATCTTTATTTATTCAATTTTACAGTCAGTGTGTAAAACAAAATCTTATAGATGATAAAGCTATTTTTATTGATGGTACAAAAATTGAAGCAAATGCCAATCGATATACATTTGTATGGAAAAAGAGTATTCAAAACCATGAATTAAAGATGAATGAGGATTCTAAAGCCCTCTACCATGAATTGGTAACCAATAAAATCATACCGGAAATTAAAGAAAATCATGATAATGAATTAACAAAAGAAGAAATAGATTTGATTGGTAGTCACTTAGATAAAGAAATCGAAGATTTAAACCAACATATCAACAATGAAAAATGTACTAAAACAAGAAAACAAATACGTCTCAAAAGAACTAAAATCAAAAAATACAAAAAGCAAATCAATGATTATTTTGAGCGAAAGTATCGATACGAATTTCAAAAATCTATTTTAAAGGATAGAAATAGTTATTCTAAGACAGATCATGATGCGACATTTATGAGAATGAAAAAAGATCACATGAAAAATGGACAACTTAAGCCAGGGTATAATTTACAAATAGCGACAAATTCCCAATTTGTTTTATCTTATAATGTGTATCAAAATCCAACGGATACTAGAACGATGATTCCATTTTTAAATTCAATTCAAGAGACCTACGGTCATTTACCTGAATATATTGTAGCTGATGCAGGTTATGGTAGTGAATCAAATTATAAGGCAATTATAGATGACTTTAATCGAACGCCACTCATAACATATGGAATGTTTATAAAAGATAAAACTAAAAAATATAAAAGTGACATCTTTAATACTCAAAATTGTAACTATGAGGAAATTAATGACGAATTCATTTGTCCGAATAATAAACGGCTAGGTTTTAAAAGATATGCCTATCGTCATGATAAGTATGGTTATAAGCGAGACTTCAAATTATATGAATGTGATGATTGTTCAGAATGTCCTCTGAAAAATCAATGTATGAACTTCAATTCAAAAACAAACAAAAAAATAATGAAGAATTATAACTGGGAATATTTTAAATCCCAAATTAACAAAAAGCTTTCAGAACCAGAAACAAAAAATATCTACAGTCAAAGAAAAATTGATGTGGAACCTGTTTTTGGATTTATGAAGGCTATTTTGGGTTTCACTCGGATGTCTGTCCGAGGACTCAATAAAGTCAAAAGAGAACTTGGTTTTGTATTAATGGCACTTAATATAAGAAAAGTAGTAGCTCAACGAGCTGAAAATAATCAAAAAATTTATAAAAAAGACAATTTCTATATTATTTCAATAGAAATTGTCTTTTTT
>NZ_JACVZO010000065.1:0-1555 GCF_017151845.1 Staphylococcus sp. EG-SA-17 | reverse complement strand
TATACAGACGTCATCGAATCAGGTACTAAGACAGCACAAACAATCAAATCACACCACAATGTTGGTGGATTACCAGAAGACATGGAATTCGAATTAATCGAACCAATCAATACATTGTTTAAAGATGAAGTACGTAAATTAGGTATTGAACTAGGTATTCCAGAACATTTAGTGTGGAGACAACCATTCCCAGGACCTGGTCTTGGTATTCGTGTACTTGGAGAAATTACTGAAGATAAACTAGAAATCGTTAGAGAATCAGACGCGATTTTACGCCAAGTGATTAGAGAAGAAGGTCTTGAAAGAGAAATTTGGCAATACTTCACAGTGTTACCAAACATTCAATCAGTAGGTGTTATGGGAGACTACCGTACGTATGATCACACAGTAGGTATTCGTGCAGTAACATCTATCGACGGCATGACAAGTGATTTTGCACGCATCGATTGGGAAGTCTTACAAAAGATTTCAAGTCGTATCGTAAACGAAGTAGACCACGTCAACCGCGTAGTCTATGACATTACATCAAAACCACCAAGCACAATTGAGTGGGAATAATTATATATAGCAAATGATAGGCTGGAGTTACCGTAATTACGCGGTTTCCAGCCTTTTTGGTGTGCTTGGCATGGGCAACATCATGTGATGAAATGATGGGAGCCATCTCTTTCTTATATTTTGAGACGGAGATGATGAGAAGTTAGACAAAAATGTAGAAGAAGTATTTAACGCCAATCCTAGTCATACAATGATTGTAGATGATATCCGTTAGAGGAGTGAGAGCAAATTTATTTGTTACTAAGAGACAAGAGTTTTAAATAAATATCTTTTGTACTACGTAAAAGAAAGTGGTCGTTATCATAGAATATTTGGCGATAAGGTAAATCCGATTATGTTAGAACCTATATTTATTGATGATTTAGTGAGGTTTGAGAAGACAAGAATGATTGAATTACAATTGACAATTGACACCCCTTAGATTAATATTAATTTATTAGAAGTCAACTAACGCCTCTTAGCAATGCAAAACACAGTTGGCCTTTTTTTGTAATAGGAGAATTTATAGTTATGGATAAATCACTTGAAATTAACTTAAAAGAATTAGAAAGCATAATGTATAAAGAAAAAGTAATCGATGTTAAAGAGTATGATAATTTAAAAGTAACTTTTGAGACACTAAACGATGCTCCTAAAAGTGAAATACCCACTCCCTTTACAATAGAACAAATGTTATATAAATTAGAAACTAAAAATTTATATTTTCCTGAAATTAAGTCAAAAGAAAAATGTGTGGAGCTTTTACATAGTGTTGGCTATTATAATTTGAAGCATTTTATGTATAATGAATTTGGTAAAGATGAGCCGAAAAATTTTGATGAAGTATATATACTTTATAAATTTGATAGATATTTATTGAAACAATTATTTTGGTATGTCAACATTTTTTTAGACAGTTTTCATGTGTAGATTTTTAAATGCCACTGGCGTCAAATACTGTAATGAAGAATGTGGTCTAAAATTGTTGTACCAATTTACATAATCAAATAATTCTGTT
>NZ_JACVZO010000064.1:0-1573 GCF_017151845.1 Staphylococcus sp. EG-SA-17 | reverse complement strand
TGTAAATGTCAATATAAAAATGTACATAAATGATTGTATAAGAATGTACAAAATTGTTTGCTAAGTAATTTCCTTCTTAGGTGAATGATCTTTTAATCTATACGATTTGCCTTTGATTTTAACTACACTTGAATGATGTAATATCCTATCCAAAATCGCATTTGCGATTTTGGGGTCATCAAATATTTCATTCCATAAGTTGAAATTGATATTTGTGGTAAATATTGTACTTTTCTTTTCATATCTTAAATCTATTAATTGAAAGAATAGTTTGGCATCTTCACTTCCAATAGGTAAGTACCCAATCTCATCTATGATTAATAACTTATACTTGCTATAGTGCTTCAATCTATTTTCTAATCTGTTCTCAAGTTTTGCTTTTCTTAAATTCTCTATCAAATGATGACATTTAATAAAGTAAGTACTCACTCTATTTTTAGCTGCAGTCATACCAATGCCTGTAGCTAAATGTGTTTTGCCAACGCCACTTGAGCCTAAAAAGACAATGTTTTGATATTTTTCTATAAAACGCAAATCTGTAAAATCCCAAATTTCTTGTTGATTGATGCTCGGTTGAAAATTAAAGTCAAAGTCTGATATTTCTTTTTTAAACGGAAATGCCGCCACCTTTACCATCGATTCAATCAAATTTTTCTCTTTAATTTCGATTTCGTAGTCACTTAATTTAATTAGTGTATCTATAAATGACAGGTTATTTTTAATACTAAAATCGATAACATCATCAAGATGATTAATCATTTGATTCATTTTCAAATATTCTAAATTCGCTTTTAAGCGCTTATAATTCGTCGAATTATTCATCATACAACTCTCCAATCGCATTCAAATTATCTATCGCAATCTGATTAATATCATCCATTTCTCTATTTCCAAAAGAAGATGACAGTGTTTCTAAATAATGTTCTTTTTGATAATTTAATTTACGTTGTGTGATGAGATGTTCACAAATCGATTTAGTGTTATAATAAACGTGTAGTTTTTGATCATAAACTTGAACTTCAACTATTTTCCCACAATATTCAGCTGGTACTGAATATTGATTGGACTTATATGTAATCATATTAGAGCGGTTGACTTTCAAATATTTATGTTTCACTTTATATGAGTTTCTTACATTCACATTTGGTAGTGGTTGTAAGAAACTTTTTTCTTTTTCTAAAGCAATAATAGGTATTTTACCTGTACTCGTATGAACTGAGTAGTTCAGTCGCTCATTAAGATTAGAAATAAACTTAGGAATCTCTTCCAAATATAATTCGCCTTGATATGCATGAATTTCATCTAATATTTTCATTATCGATTCAACTTTACCCTTTGTTCTAGGACGGCCGGCAATACAAGGTTTTACTTTAAAATTAAAATCATCAGCGAATTGTTTAAATCTGCGATTTATTTGACCATTTGTACGTTCTGTTCTTGGTTGATCCATGACCGTTTTCATGTTATCCGTTACAAGTTCATTAGGCACACCTCCCATTAGCTCAAACGCTTGTGTCAATAAATTAAATAAGACATCACTTGATTTATTCATTGTCACTTGCATGATTACAAA
>NZ_JACVZO010000063.1:0-1616 GCF_017151845.1 Staphylococcus sp. EG-SA-17 | reverse complement strand
CAATCAAATAACCTCCAATCGAAGATTGAGTTAAGACATGATTATATAATTTAAAAAAGAAAAAATGTAGGAAAAACAGCATTTTCATTTCGCCATTTTCCTACATTTTATAACCGCCATTTACAATAGACAAGAACAATTAAAACAGTTACATGCAGAACGAAAAGTTAAAACCGAGCAAAAAGTTTCTAAAGCAATAAATGAATTGGTTCGAAAAAATGAAGAAATTAACTTTAATATTGTTGCTAAGCATTCAAATGTATCTAAAGCTACTTTATATAATAATAGTAAAATTCGAAAGAGAATCGAAGAGTTACGTGAACAAAGTAAAGACATATTTGTACATAAAAATAACAGTGACGGTAAAGACGCATTAATTTCTTCATTAAAAAGGAGAGTAAAATCTTTAGAAAATGAGAAAAAGAGGCTCAAAGATGAAATAAACACATTATATAATAAAATATATGAAGATATTTAATACACAGGTAAAGAGAAATAATTCGAGTTTAAGAGATATTATACACATTAGTATTAAAAAAAGTATGTTTAGTATTTGTAGAATCGTAAAATGTAAAATAACCATTGATTGTATCAATTTTCAAAATTTTTCCTGTATAGTTTGAAATGCTGCCGTCTTCCCAATATGAGATTGTACATAACTCATCATTTTGAATTTTTATTTGAAAAATCTGATCTAAATTATCTAATGAATCATGTGTTAGCAATGGTTTTTCTATTTTATTTTGATCCTTTATAATTTGTTCTAAAATTTCAAACTGTTGCGGGAGAGTCGCAAAAGCTTGCCATTTGATTTTTCCACGCCCTTGAGGGATTTTAGGGTTTAAATATTTTCTTGGTATTTTTCTATAATCAGTTTCATATTTATATTCATCTGGCGCATTAGGATTTGGAATCATGTTTACCACCTCATCATCATTGTAGAACGTATGTTCTTTTTTGGCAAGGATTATATAATTTTTTAATGTGATTAATTAATTAATTTAAAATAAGTTATTTTTTATATGGAAAAGTTGAGTAAGATTATCGAGCATTTATAATTATAGTAACTGGAATTATGATGTTTGGTATGTTAATAGTATTTTCTCTTTTAAAAAATGTGAACATAAAAAAATAGAGTCTGGGACATAAACCCTAGAGAAATAGCCAGTAAATGAGTTTTAACAAATTCATTTACTGGCTTCTTTATTTACAATACTCCGTATTGTTGGCTCGCTTTCTTAGGGGACAGCTTCAGCCTGTAGTCTTCAGCTTGTCCTGTTCCCTCAAGAGTCTCGCCAAAATACTTTGTATTTATATGTAATTTTACATTGTAATACTTTAAAAAAATAAAGCACTTTCGTATAATTTAATAAACATCACTAAACTAAATTAACGAGGTGCCTTATGTATAAAAATTATAACATGACTCAACTTACTCTACCAATGGAAACTTCAGTTCTTATCCCCACAAATGATATTTCACGACATATAAATGATATTGTTGAAACAATTCCTGACAATGAATTCGACGAATTCAGACATCACCGTGGTGCAACTTCGTACCATCCTAAAATGATGTTAAAAGTGATTCTATATGCCTACACACAATCTGTATT
>NZ_JACVZO010000062.1:0-1690 GCF_017151845.1 Staphylococcus sp. EG-SA-17 | reverse complement strand
AAAAACGTAACTATAAGTTACAAACATTATTTAGTATTTATGAGCTAATCAAACATCATAATTTTTATGGAGAGTTTGATCCTGGCTCAGGATGAACGCTGGCGGCGTGCCTAATACATGCAAGTCGAGCGAACGGACGAGAAGCTTGCTTCTCTGATGTTAGCGGCGGACGGGTGAGTAACACGTGGATAACCTACCTATAAGACTGGGATAACTTCGGGAAACCGGAGCTAATACCGGATAATATTTTGAACCGCATGGTTCAAAAGTGAAAGACGGTCTTGCTGTCACTTATAGATGGATCCGCGCTGCATTAGCTAGTTGGTAAGGTAACGGCTTACCAAGGCAACGATGCATAGCCGACCTGAGAGGGTGATCGGCCACACTGGAACTGAGACACGGTCCAGACTCCTACGGGAGGCAGCAGTAGGGAATCTTCCGCAATGGGCGAAAGCCTGACGGAGCAACGCCGCGTGAGTGATGAAGGTCTTCGGATCGTAAAACTCTGTTATTAGGGAAGAACATATGTGTAAGTAACTGTGCACATCTTGACGGTACCTAATCAGAAAGCCACGGCTAACTACGTGCCAGCAGCCGCGGTAATACGTAGGTGGCAAGCGTTATCCGGAATTATTGGGCGTAAAGCGCGCGTAGGCGGTTTTTTAAGTCTGATGTGAAAGCCCACGGCTCAACCGTGGAGGGTCATTGGAAACTGGAAAACTTGAGTGCAGAAGAGGAAAGTGGAATTCCATGTGTAGCGGTGAAATGCGCAGAGATATGGAGGAACACCAGTGGCGAAGGCGACTTTCTGGTCTGTAACTGACGCTGATGTGCGAAAGCGTGGGGATCAAACAGGATTAGATACCCTGGTAGTCCACGCCGTAAACGATGAGTGCTAAGTGTTAGGGGGTTTCCGCCCCTTAGTGCTGCAGCTAACGCATTAAGCACTCCGCCTGGGGAGTACGACCGCAAGGTTGAAACTCAAAGGAATTGACGGGGACCCGCACAAGCGGTGGAGCATGTGGTTTAATTCGAAGCAACGCGAAGAACCTTACCAAATCTTGACATCCTTTGACAACTCTAGAGATAGAGCCTTCCCCTTCGGGGGACAAAGTGACAGGTGGTGCATGGTTGTCGTCAGCTCGTGTCGTGAGATGTTGGGTTAAGTCCCGCAACGAGCGCAACCCTTAAGCTTAGTTGCCATCATTAAGTTGGGCACTCTAAGTTGACTGCCGGTGACAAACCGGAGGAAGGTGGGGATGACGTCAAATCATCATGCCCCTTATGATTTGGGCTACACACGTGCTACAATGGACAATACAAAGGGCAGCGAAACCGCGAGGTCAAGCAAATCCCATAAAGTTGTTCTCAGTTCGGATTGTAGTCTGCAACTCGACTACATGAAGCTGGAATCGCTAGTAATCGTAGATCAGCATGCTACGGTGAATACGTTCCCGGGTCTTGTACACACCGCCCGTCACACCACGAGAGTTTGTAACACCCGAAGCCGGTGGAGTAACCTTTTAGGAGCTAGCCGTCGAAGGTGGGACAAATGATTGGGGTGAAGTCGTAACAAGGTAGCCGTATCGGAAGGTGCGGCTGGATCACCTCCTTTCTAAGGATATATTCGGAACATCTTCTTCAGAAGATGCGGAATAACGTGACATATTGTATTCAGTTTTGAATGTTT
>NZ_JACVZO010000061.1:0-1771 GCF_017151845.1 Staphylococcus sp. EG-SA-17 | reverse complement strand
AATGAGCGTTTTGTATTTAATAATCTTTTAGCAAACCCGTATTCCACGATTAAATAAATCTCATCAGCTATACTATCAAAAACAATTTTGCGTATTATATCCGTACTTATGTTATAAGGTATATTACCAAATATTTTATAGGATTGGTTTTTAGGAAATTTAAACTGCAATATATCCTTGTTTAAAACTTGGAAATTATCGTGATCAACAAGTTTATTTTCTGTAGTTTTGCATAATTTATGGTCTATTTCAATGGCAGTTACGAAATTACACCTCTGTACTAATTCAAGGGTAAAATGCCCTTTTCCTGAGCCGATTTCAAAGATATTATCATGTTCATTTAATCTTATATTTGTCATTATTTTATCTATATTATGTTTTGAAGTAATAAAGTTTTGACTGTGTTTTATATTTTTCTCGTTCATTATAACCCTCTTTAATTTGGTTATAATGAATTTTGCTTATTAACGATTCATTATAACCACTTATTTTTTGTTTGGTTGATAATGAACTGTGCTGATTACAAAAATACTAAAAATGCCCATATTTTTTCCTCCTTATAAAATTAGTATAATTATAGCACGAGCTCTGATAAATATGAACATGATGAGTGATCGTTAAATTTATACTGCAATCTGATGCGATTATTGAATAAAAGATATGAGAGATTTATCTAGTTTCTTTTTTTACAAGAAAAAAGAAAGTTCTTAAAGGTTTTATACTTTTGGTCGTAGAGCACACGGTTTAACGACTTAATTACGAAGTAAATAAGTCTAGTGTGTTAGACTTTAATGTTTTTTTAAGGCATTAGTGCATTTAAGCGTCAGAGCATGGCTTTATGCCGAGAAAACTATTGGTTGGAATGGCGTGTGTGTTAGCCAAAGCTTTGGCGAGTTGGTTGGGGGTTTCATGGGATTAATCCCATGAAAGTACCAACTCAACAACACACTAACGCCTGTTGGTTCCAACCAATAGGAAATTGGAATAAGCAATTAGTATAATGAGAGTATAATGTTGGTATAACGTTAGTATAATGATGCTTTTTTTCATTATATTTTTTATGTACTTTAAACCTGCACGCTTATGTGAATTAGAAAAAGCTTAATCGCATTTCATAGATTGACCTCCCAATAACTACGTGGTGTTATTGGGAGGTCAATCTATTTCATTTGCGTTAAGCTTTTGATCTACATTAAGCGTGCAGGTTTTTTGTCTATTTGTAGACGATTTTATGTTATACTAGTCCTTGAAAGAATAATAATCAGATAATGCATTTTCTTGTTTTTCATTTGCCTCTTGCTCAAAGTTCCCAAATTCGAGTAAGAGGTATTTTTGTTTTTGGTCGTCGCCTCTCATTAGTAGTTCAGGGTTTAACATTAATACTCCAGTTTTTCTTTTTATAATATTTCCTTCTTCTAAGATTTTAAGTGTTGTTATTACTGTTTGTAGACTTGTTCCTGTAGCTTTTGCTATTTCTCTTGTTGTAGCTATCATTGTATTGTTACTTAAGTGGACATTATCTAGGATATAGTTAACGATTTTAAGTTTTTTTCCGCCAATCATATCTAACATACTTATTAATTGCACTATATATGCCTTTACGAAGTTACCAGACGTTTGTTTACGGTATAACTTGTCTACCTCTATGACTTCTCCACTTTCTTCGTCTATGAGCCTCTGAGAGCCTTTATAGACTGTTCCATATCTTTCTTTCATCTTTTTCTCACTCCTTATTTTAAACTATTCTAACTATATCATAACTGTTCTAAAA
>NZ_JACVZO010000060.1:0-1824 GCF_017151845.1 Staphylococcus sp. EG-SA-17 | reverse complement strand
TGTCCTCCTCATATTTATAGACCACTTGCCCCGTCATAATCCCTACTGCTTCATCAAGACCAATATCTTCTTTGAGTGCATCTTGCATAGCATTAGGTAAACCCTCAAGTATTTCATCAAACGCTTGTGCTTTCTTATACACGTCCTCAATCTCTTTTAGCAATCCCTCTGTGTCATTGCCGTTATACGCACTAGCACTGATCACTGATTGTTCAATTTGTTCGCGGTTATTCATTAGTGTCTTCCTCCATAAAATTTTATTGTTTATATCTCCTCTAAAATAAAGTTAGTTGCTTCTGTTCCTCGTATTCCAAACCATGTTGCTTTATATATATTTCGAGCTCTTCAGCAGTATCAAATGTCTTTTTAACGCCTTGCCAACCTGGTACGATATGCCCGTGAAAGTAATAAGTGCTGTTTACTACATGGATATGTGCCACTCCTTCGTTATCCTGATACAGATATCTCTTAGATCCAAAGAATTGATTTAGGTATTCTTTGCGTGCGTTATCTGTCATAGTCATCACTCCTTTTAACAATTAGGTAGACCAAACGACATGCATTCATCATATAGCTCTTCGTTCCTTATGCTTGTCTTATAGTTTTCAATCACATTGCTAACTTCTTTATGACTCATTGCTTTAATTTGTTCGTCTGTATATTTTTCGCTCTCTTTCCAATTTGCGTTCGAGTCTAGCTTGTTCCAGTCTTTCTATTGTTTTCTTTTCTCTGTACTCACTTAAACGCGTACCTTCTGGTGCGTCCATTGCTTCATGTAGTTCCCAACCGTCTTTTACTCTTTTAGAAACCATTCCAGGTGTTATACCGTGACTTTCTATTAATTCCATTTCAAATTTACTGAACCTATAAGGTTTATCGTGTATCCTTACAATTCTTGCTGTTTTCGCCATTTATTCCACCTCTACATTTACATTTCTAATTTTTAAATTGTCATACTCTAGTATTTCGTTAGGATTGTTATATAAGTAATCTGCCAGCGTTTCTTTTTCTTTATCCACATCACCAAAATGCTTATATTCAACTTCTGTAGGTATTCTTATATCAATCGTTGCGTTTATATATGCTTGTTGTTGCATTAGATCACTTCATTTCTCTTTTGCGTTCTCGTCTTGCTTTAATTAATTCCTCGTAAGTAATCCATGTTTTGCCTGTGTACTTAGGTGCTTTACATATCCAATTGAGTTTTATGTTTCTGTATTTATGTCTGAAAATCTTAGCTTTAAGTTTTGCTACTTCGGTTGGCATACCTTTAATGTCGATAACTTCAATCAGTTTGTCATCGAGATATAACGCGAAGTCTGCAATATATTCAATCTTTCGTTGTTTATCTAGTTTTGGTAATAATTCGAATTTCGGTTGTATTTCGATATGATCATAATTAGTGCCATTCATATTACTTTCTAAATATTGGTAATATTCACACTCTACTTTGCTATCAAATACAATTCCTTTGTACTCAACTTTCTTAGCATTGTATTTACTCATTGCGCCACCTCTAAATATCAAATATCGTTGCTTGTAAACCTAGCTCTTGCTCATATAGAAGTCCGTGAGCGCCTTTAAATCGTTTTAGGTCACTATCAGTCATAATTTTCTTTTCGTCGCTGAAATGGGCTCCTGTGAGCGAATAAACTTCATTCTCGTTATCTTCATGTTTGATGACCTTAATATCTTCCGTGCCATCTTCTCGGTATAAGTAATATTTTTCTTTCGGCATTTTTAACACTCCTTAATATTCGACGATTGCGGGTCTTTCTTCTTTTTCTTTCAACTTATCATCAATAAGTTTTTTAAGTTTCTCTT
>NZ_JACVZO010000005.1:0-146612 GCF_017151845.1 Staphylococcus sp. EG-SA-17 | reverse complement strand
ACTGGAGAATCATATCGATTAAAAGATTATAAAACCGAAAAATCATTAAATATACGACAATCTTAAACCGCTAAAAAACGACATTTTCAAACCGCCATAAAACAGCATTTTTAAACCGCTATTGACATACGGTCCAAGAGAAAAGAAACCAGTGAGTATTAATCACAATATCGTAGAGTACAATGATGGTACTTTTAAATATCAATCTAGACCAAAATTTAACTCAACACCTAAATATATTAAGTTTAGACATGATTATAACATTGTGGAATATAATGACGGTACATTTGGATATGGACCACGTCCGCATTTTAATAAACCAGCAGCGAAAACTGATGCAACTATAAAAAAAGAACAAAAATTGATTCAAGCTCAAAATCTTGTGAGAGAATTTGAAAAGACCCATACTGTGAGCGCACATAGAAAAGCACAAAAGGCAGTCAACTTAGTATCATTTGAATACAATGTTAAGAAAATGATATTGCAAGAGCGAATTGATGAAGTATTAAAGCAAGGATTAGTGAGATAATACTTCTGTCATTATTATAAGTTCAAAATAATTTAATCTAATATTAATTTCTATTAATAAAAAGACTATGCTATTTAATAGTAGGTTAATGTAACTTTCCTAAAATTGACTATATAATCATTAAGTATCAATTTTTAAAGGAGAATTTACAATGAAAATTAAAAAATATATAGTAGCAGGAACATTAGCAGTACTATTATCAACAACAGCAGTATCAACGTTAAACGGGAACAAAGCAGAAGCAAGTAGTTATGACAATTATTTAACTCAAAGTAAATATCACGATAAAAAAATTGCTGAAGAGTTGAAATCACTACTTAGACAATCGAACGTATATGACTTGGCTGCAGGTAGCTTAAATCGATATTACAAACGTACGATTATGATGAATGAATATAGAGCAAAAGCAGCACTAAAGAAAAATGATTTCAAATCAATGGCTGAAGCTAAAGTTGGATTAGAAAACATTTACAAAGAAATTGATGAAATTATAAATAGATAATAAAGAAAACAGGTTGAGACAATAAATATCATTGTCTTCGCCTGTTTTTTAATTTGTATAGTTAAAAATTCTACAATTTAATATTTATGTATGAGCAATGAATATACAATAATAGGGGAGACTAATACAAATATAATAGTTAGAAATGTTATGCACAAAATTGCTTTGTACAATCTAAAAAATATTTATAATGCTCCCATAGATAAAATCAAATGCTGTAAGAAACGTAGTGAATATTACTCAATCAGCATATTATTGGAAGAAAAAGTTAACGTGTGTAGAACATGCCACAATACCAAATATAATGAATAAAAATAAGACGATAAGCATGGCGACACTTTTTAAACAACCTCTATTTGTTTCTTCCGAATTTCTTTGTTGAACCTTTTTATAATCTTCAAGATGCTTTGTGGTCTTTTTATTTATATGTTTATTCATGATGTTTACTCCTTAATCTAAATGTAAATTGCATTAAAATAGTTGAAAACATACCTTGAAATAAAGATATAAAGCTAAAGTTGAGAAGAGTGTTATTTTAAATTTAAGCAAAATTAACTGTAAATAAGTTAATTTGATGATAACATGTTTCGCTTATTTTTAAAATTGATAGTTTTTAAACTGACGCATTAAAATATTAATGAAACACTAGAACACATAAATGAATAATAAAGGTGCGCAGTATAGAATTATTAATGCAACACTAAGTATAAATATTGTTAACTGTAAACTATCTTTAGTTTTAATATAAACAATTAAGATAAGCAGTGTTAAAAGAACCATATATATTAATGACGAAGATGTCCATACAAAATCTGCGTCTGTCGTAGTTAACAGCGGTACTATAATTAGTCCGAAGTTAATCATGCATGCTATATATACAATGATGTTATACACAATGTTAATTTTTGGTCACCACCTTAGCTGTTATATTTTAAATGCTTGGAAATCGTGCATTTTTAAGTGTAATGATTATCTGAATCTTTGATTACCGTTTGTTTTTCGTTTAAAAGACTATATATAGTATGCCTTTATATTTCTAAATGTTTTTTAATATTTAATTCTCGTCAATATTTGGATTATGAATCATCAATTCAAGTACTTTGTTAGATGAGTCAATTGTAAATTCAGATCCATAGTTAACATGACTGACCTTTAATTTATTGTCTATATAATTGATTGCGATTGCGACATCATAATCTTCATCTATGACAAATAAATTATTTTCATTTGTAACAACTTCATGTTTCCCAGTGTAAACAACATTAACTTTCCAATCTTTAAAAACCATTTGTCATCCTCCTTGAACATTTAAACTGATTCAATTTAAGTTTAACTTATTCATACAACTTCTTACAATATCTAGATTAGAGATAAATAGATTTCTAGAAATTATTTTCAATTATATGTACTTATTATA
Source organism: Staphylococcus sp. EG-SA-17 (assembly GCF_017151845.1). NCBI lineage: Bacteria > Bacillati > Bacillota > Bacilli > Caryophanales > Staphylococcaceae > Staphylococcus > Staphylococcus sp. EG-SA-17. The sequence continues at coordinate 144,164 of NZ_JACVZO010000005.1, read as the reverse complement.
CTTTTTATCTTCTTATTTCAGTATAGTTTTAAAACGATTTTAAAATAATTCTGCAAATATATTAACACATAATGTGTTCGATAAGTTTTGAACAATTTCAAAACTTTTAAATAAAGGGTTTGACAATATGAATTAAAAATGTTTGAAACTGAAAAATTAAATCTTATATCGTGTTTATAAGCATGAATATATATTGAAAAGCATAATATATATATTACTATTCATCGATGTTTAATTTTATACTGCAACTAAAATAGCCGACACACATCATTTCTGATGTTATCGGCTAATGTTAAAATTTGAATATTTGAGTGTGCATGACCATTAATTTGTCATTTCTTCTTTTTCCCAATCGATTTTATATCTTTCTGAAGAACGATCCGTCCATTTATCTTTAGTATTAGTACCTTTCCAATTTGTTGAAGTCCAATGTAATTGATAGTCATCACGAACTCGTTCGTATATTACATCTATATTTGATTGTTGTTTGGTTGCTTTCCTATCCATAGTAATAACTGTAGCGAAGTCTGGTGAAAACCCTGAAGATAATAGAGAACTTGCTTTGTTAGGATCAAGGAAGTTATCTGCTGCTTTCATTGAACCGTTTCTTGTTTTCATGAAAAGTTGATTGCCGTATACTGGGTTCCAAGAATCTCTGTCGTATGGTCCCCAATTTTGATTCACCATATTGTTAAATATAACTTTCCAACCTACTTTTTTATCAGTTGGACTTTCTAAAATTGTTTTGAAATCTGGTTGAACATATTTGAGTGTATGACCAATTGAAACATTTGCACCAATCAAACCGCCAATTTTTCCAGAATCATCACCAGTCACATTACCGTTGAATCCATAAGTTAATGTACTCATATATTCTTTAGTATCAATTGAATTTCTAGGATAGTAATCAGAAATTTGTGCTACTTCATTATCAGGTAGTTGCAACTGTACCTTAAAGGCTGAAGGCCAGGCTAAACCACTTTTATTAGCGCCTTCTTCGCTATAAACTCTATACTGACCAGCAATGGTACCTTTCGTTCTGATGACTAATATTTTTTTATTGTGATTTTTATCATCGATAAAACTATAAAATACTTTTTTGTGCATGCCATTTTCTTTATCATAAGTGACTAAATCACCTGTTTTTACTATAGTATTGCTTCCTATATCTGTAGTACCGGTTTTAATATTAATATCAGAATCTGCGGCATTAGCGACAGGATTCATTAATATGGAACCTAGCAATAGTGTTGTTGTTACTGAGCTGACTATACGTGTTTTCATTTTCATCATCCTTCTATTTTTTAAAACGATTTGAGGAAACAATAATCAATATGTCAATTTAGAATAATGCAGTTGAGACATATCAAATATTTATCATCGTTTATATTAGTATATTTAATGTAGCAACTGTTAAATGATTGAGTGATGATGAGTGAATATTTTAAGAATATGTTTTTAACTTTTAATTAATATTTGAAAGGAAGCATTTCAATTTCGAGGCTTAGTCAAAGTTGAATGAACTCTTTATGAACCAAGGAAAAGACAAAGCTAATTTTATTGATTAATTTCTTTAAAACTAGGTATTTATTTAACTTTAAAATGTAATCGATTACAATATAAAAATACAAATATCTTAGAATTAAATCAATTAATTAACTATTAAATAAAAGTTAACTGTATATTAACTAGTATGATCAATCAATTATGAATAGAGAAAAATTAATTGTGTTGGAATATGGGTGAGTTTAAATATAATAATTCGTGAAAACTTCTTGTGAAAAATATAAAAAGGTGTAGTGTAACATTATAAAATGTTATATACAAGATAAAATGCAGACTTCTAGTTATAGGCGTTATAAGATAATCTTAAACCTAGGTTAGCTTTTAATGTTGAAACTAAATGGAAAGTGATAAATATAAAAATGATAGGGGATTATAATGAAACTATTTTATATTGCATTTCTAATTATTATATGGCTGAATATATTTTTAGGAAATGAAATCATCCATACACTGACTGTTTTAATAACAACATTGTATATTGTTAATAGAAGAAAGAGGATTAAAAATGAAAGAGTTGAATGAAATAATAAACGCTATTCAATTTTTGTTTGAGTCTGAATCAGGCTACAAAATATCGAAAAATTCAGGGGTGCCGTATCAGACCGTGCAAGATTTGAGGAATGGTAAAACGAAAATAGAAGATGCTAGATTTAGAACGATTATAAAACTATATAGTTATTATGCTACATTAAAAGAGCAGTAATAATTGAATTAAGAGCCTAAAACGTAACCACGTCTTAGGCTCTACAATATTATATAGACAAATATTGACCAAACAAAAATGCCCATGTAACAAACATTTTTCAATTATGGGGTGGGGCCCCAACACAGAAGCTGACGAAAAGTCAGCTTACAATAATGTGCAAGTTGGGGATGGGCCCCAACACAGAGAATTTCAAAAAGAAATTCTACAGACAATGCAAGTTGGAGCGGCCCCCAACACAGAGAATGATTTTGCATTTCTATTAGACTCCAAATCCCATTTAATATTCTGTGTACTAATTTAAATATTGTGTAAATATTATTGATACATTTTGTAGTATTACTCAATTATTGTTTATCCTTAGTATTTTCGATATAAATCATACTACCTTATTTAATCAATGAGGACTTCGACTGTTATTTTTTGAGGATTTTTAACATAAACATTTGCAAGATCAGAATGTAATCTTTTACTTAAATCAATTGTAAAGTTATTACCACCACCGGTAATATGAATATTACCTTTATTGCGATTTTCATTATATAGTATTTTATTTTTTATTAATGATTCACGTACTCGGAAATCAATTTCTTTTAACGTTAAAACTGGTTTGTTACCTTGATATATCTTATGTGCGCCGATAAATGTTTGTAGTTTATCTTTATATTGTACATAAATATTATAAGGCTTATCAGAAGACGATGCTGCAGGTGTAACACCACCTGTAAATGTATCAGTATATACCCACCATAATCGTCTAGTGTCTTTGTCTTTTAAACCAAACACGTCTACATAGCGGTCTCTTAATTGATTAATGTTGCCCCAACTTTCAGCACCCCATAAGCGTATATGTGCAGACCAAGAATAACGCTTAAATTCAACATAAATGTTGCCGTCATCATATTGGTATAACCATCTATTTGAAAATGTGAGAGGCTTTTGTGTGTAATATTTGATTAATTCATTGATGTTCGTTTCGTCTTGGCCAATATGATAAGCTTTAGCTTCAGATGAAAAACCGATTGGTGTGTTAGGAAGTTGAGCTGAAGAAGTACCTAATATTAACAATGTTGCTGTTAATATTATTTTGTTCGTGATGTTCTTTTTCATTTGAACATCTCCTTTCTGTGGATTTATCATTGCGAGGAATATCAAATATAAAAGTGAGCGGCGTCAATATAATGAATGAGATTATTATTTGTTGACTCCGATTTCGATACTAGTTAGATTTTTCGAGGGTAACTTCAATTTTGGCATTTTGAGGATTTTTAACATATTTATTTGCGTCAGTTGACGGTAATCTCTTACTTAAATCAATTGTGTAATTATTATCGTCACCAGTAATCGTGAGTTGACCTTTATTATATTTATCTTGATATAATTTTTTGTTTTTAATTAATGTTTGTCGGATACGGAAATCAACTTCTTTTAAAGTTAAAACTGGCTTATTACCTGTATAAAATGGATATCCACCAATAAATGTTTCATCTTTATCTTTATATGTTACATTCAATTTATAGTGTTTATCGTTAGGTTTTGCTGCAGGTGTAACGCCACCAGTAAATGTTTCTTGAGATAGTGCATATGAGTCAATAGTTTCTTGGTCTTTTATGCCGAAAATATCTACATATTTATCTCTTAATTGATTAATATTACCCCAACTTTCAGGGCCAAATACTTGAATATGGCTATACCATGATATCTGAAGTAACGTTGCATGAATTGTGCCATTATCTTTTTGCCATAACCATTTATTTGAAAAGGTTAAATGTTGCTGAGTGTAATACTTGATTAACTCACTTACATTTGTTTCCTCTTGATTAATATAATAAGCTTTAGCTTCAGATTTAGAACTGATTGGTGTGTTAGGAAGTTGTGTTGATACAGCGCCTAATAGTAACAACGCTGATGATAAAATAATTTTTTTCGTAATGTTTTTTTTCATTTAAAATGCTCCTTGTATTTTTTATAAATAAGGGTTACTTAAATAATTTTAGTATTTACTCCGCAATTAAGGTTAATTAGATTTTTCAAGAATGACTTCAATTTCTGCATGTCGAGGATTTTTAACATAACGGTTTGTGTCAGTTAATTTTAACTTCTTACTTAAATCAATCGTATAATTATTACCGCCACCCGTAATCTTAATTTGACCTTTATTAAATTCTCCGTTATATAGCTTTTTATTATTTATTAATGTTTGCCGGATACGGAAATCTAGTTCTTTTAAAGTTAATACTGGTTTATTTCCTTTGTAAAATTCGAGACCACCGATGATAGTCTGCTGTTTATCGCTATATTTTAAAAATAATTTATAAGACTTATCGGATGATGTAGCTGCAGGTGTTACACCACCTGTAAATGTTTCATCATAAGTCCAGTAACCTTCAACTGTATCCTCATCTTTAGTTCCGAATATATCAACGTATTTATCTCTTAACTGATTAATGTTTCCCCAACTTTCAGCACCAAATACTTGAATATGACTATACCAAACCCACGTTTGCAATGTTGCATGAATGCTACCATTGGGCTTTTGCCATAGCCATTTTCCAGATAATGAAAAATGCGGCTGAGTGTAATATTTGATTAGTTCATTGATATTAGTCTCGTTTTCACTGATATTATAGGCTTTTGCTTCAGATGAAAAACTGATTGGCGTTTTAGGAAGTTGTGTTGATGTGGTTCCTAAAAGTAACAATGCTGTTGATAAAACTAATTTATTCATGATGTTCTTTTTCATATGAAAATCTCCTTTGCGTGAATTACCCAAAGTATATAAGCTTTTACACCGATTCGGAATTAAATAAAAGCTAAAACTATGTTAAATAAACTTAAACAGTTAGTAGTGTTATTTAAGCAAAACTTATCATTTTTAATTTTTGGACAGAAACAGTACCTAATAAAGTAGGCGAGAGTTATATATTAAAAACGACACGTTAAAATTATTCTCTAATCAATTGCATTAAATTGTTTGATAATTGAATTTTATAACTACTTGAAAATTAGTTATACTTTAAATGTAGTACTTATTTTAATAATTTCCTACTACTTAAATTTAATATTAATAAAATGTTCATTTAATTATTGATTAAATATTACAAATTTTAATAGTAGGTTGTGTTTATTTTGTATGCGCTTACAATTTAGGTGTAACTAATATAAAAGGAGTTGTTATTAATGAAAAATTTACGAAACAGAAGTTTTTTAACTTTATTAGACTTTTCACGACAAGAGGTAGAATTCTTATTAACACTCTCCGAGGATTTAAAACGTGCTAAATATATTGGCACTGAAAAGCCTATGTTAAAAAATAAAAATATTGCACTGTTATTTGAAAAAGATTCTACAAGAACACGATGTGCATTTGAAGTTGCAGCACATGATCAAGGTGCAAATGTAACTTATTTAGGCCCAACTGGATCACAAATGGGTAAAAAAGAAACAACTAAAGATACTGCACGTGTGCTTGGTGGAATGTATGATGGCATTGAATACCGTGGTTTTTCACAAAGAACAGTAGAAACTTTAGCTGAATATTCAGGCGTACCAGTGTGGAATGGTTTAACTGATGAAGATCATCCTACTCAAGTTCTTGCTGATTTCTTAACAGCAAAAGAAGTCTTAAAAAAAGATTATGCAGATATTAACTTTACATATGTTGGAGATGGTCGTAATAACGTTGCAAATGCATTAATGCAAGGTGCTGCCATTATGGGTATGAACTTCCATTTAGTTTGTCCAAAAGAATTAAATCCAACAGATGAATTATTAAATCGCTGTAAAAATATTGCCGCTGAAAATGGTGGCAACATATTAATCACAGATGATATTGACCAAGGTGTAAAAGGTTCGGATGTAATTTACACTGATGTTTGGGTATCAATGGGTGAACCTGATGAAGTATGGAAAGAACGACTTGAATTATTGAAACCATATCAAGTAAATAAAGAAATGATGGATAAAACTGGTAATCCAAATGTTATTTTTGAGCATTGCTTACCATCTTTCCATAATGCTGATACGAAAATTGGTCAACAAATTTTTGGAAAATATGGAATTCGAGAAATGGAAGTTACAGATGAAGTATTCGAAAGTAAAGCTTCAGTTGTATTCCAAGAAGCTGAGAACAGAATGCATACAATCAAAGCAGTCATGGTTGCTACATTGGGTGAATTTTAAATGATATAAGGAAGTGAATATGATGGCGAAAATAGTAGTAGCATTAGGTGGTAATGCTTTAGGAAAATCACCTCAAGAACAACTCGAGCTTGTTAAAAATACTGCGAAATCATTAGTAGGATTAATAACAAAAGGACATGAGATTGTTATTAGTCATGGTAATGGGCCACAGGTTGGAAGCATTAATTTGGGACTTAACTATGCTGCAGAACACAACCAAGGTCCGGCATTTCCATTTGCTGAATGTGGCGCAATGAGTCAAGCTTACATAGGCTATCAATTACAAGAAAGCTTACAAAACGAATTGCATTCTATTGGAATGGATAAACAAGTGGTAACACTAGTGACACAAGTTGAAGTTAATGAAAATGATCCGGCATTTAACAATCCTTCAAAACCAATTGGGTTATTTTACAACAAAGAAGAAGCTGAACAAATTCAAAAAGAAAAAGGATTTATATTTGTTGAAGATGCTGGAAGAGGATATAGACGTGTTGTTCCTTCACCACAACCCATCTCTATTATTGAATTAGAGAGTATTAAAACACTTATTAAAAATGATACACTCGTTATTGCTGCTGGTGGTGGAGGGATACCAGTAATTAGAGAGCAACATGATGGTTTTAAAGGTATTGATGCAGTTATAGACAAAGATAAAACAAGTGCGTTGTTGGGTGCTAATATTCAATGCGATCAATTGATTATTTTAACAGCAATTGATTATGTATATATTAATTTTAACACTGAAAACCAACAGCCTTTGGAAACAACAAATGTTGATGAATTAAAACGATATATAGACGAAAATCAATTTGCAAAAGGAAGTATGTTACCAAAAATTGAAGCAGCCATATCATTTATTGAAAACAATCCAAAAGGAAGTGTGCTTATAACATCATTAAATGAATTAGATGCTGCCTTAGAGGGTAAAGTAGGTACTGTGATTAAAAAGTAATTGAATTGAAACGCTTTTCAATTACTATATGTCAAATGCATGATTTTTATTATTTATGTGCACCCCTGAAAATAATGCCTCTATTTTGATGCGGGGTGCACTTTCTTAATTTATATTTATAAAATCTTTAAGGTAGAAATGCTAGGTTAAATGTCGAAGGAGATGAAACCGTGGAAAATACAATTAATGAAAGTGAAAAGAAAAAACGATTTAAATTAAAAATGCCAGGTGCATTTATGATTTTATTCATTTTAACGGTTGTTGCAGTTATAGCAACATGGGTTATTCCTGCTGGTGCATATTCTAAACTTTCTTACGAACCTTCATCCCAAGAACTAAAGATAGTTAACCCTCATAACCAAGTGAAAAAGGTTCCGGGTACGCAACAGGAACTAGACAAAATGGGGGTTAAAATTAAGATTGAACAATTTAAATCAGGTGCAATTAATAAGCCGGTATCAATTCCGAATACTTATGAAAGATTAAAGCAACATCCAGCTGGACCAGAACAAATAACAAGTAGCATGGTTGAAGGTACGATAGAAGCGGTCGATATCATGGTATTCATTCTTGTACTAGGGGGACTTATTGGCGTAGTTCAAGCCAGTGGTTCTTTTGAATCGGGATTGTTAGCTTTAACGAAGAAAACAAAAGGGCATGAATTTATGCTAATTGTGTTTGTATCAATACTAATGATTATCGGCGGGACATTATGTGGTATTGAAGAAGAAGCTGTAGCATTCTATCCGATTTTAGTCCCTATATTTATAGCGTTAGGATACGATTCTATCGTTTCAGTTGGTGCCATATTCCTTGCCAGCTCTGTCGGTAGTACATTTTCAACTATTAACCCGTTCTCGGTTGTAATTGCCTCTAATGCCGCTGGTACAACTTTTACGGATGGCTTGTATTGGAGAATAGGCGCTTGTATTGTCGGTGCGATTTTTGTTATTAGTTATTTATATTGGTACTGTAAAAAAATTAAAAAAGATCCTAAAGCGTCATATTCTTATGAAGACAAAGATGCTTTTGAACAGCAATGGTCTGTATTAAAAGATGACGATAGTGCCCATTTTACTTTGCGTAAGAAGATAATCCTTACATTATTTGTACTACCATTTCCAATTATGGTATGGGGAGTTATGACGCAAGGTTGGTGGTTCCCAGTTATGGCTTCAGCATTTTTAATATTTGCAATTATAATAATGTTTATTGCTGGGACAGGTAAATCTGGATTGGGAGAAAAAGGAACTGTAGATGCATTTGTCAATGGCGCATCAAGTTTAGTAGGTGTATCTTTAATTATTGGCTTAGCTCGAGGTATTAATTTAGTGTTGAATGAAGGTATGATTTCAGATACAATCTTACACTTTTCATCATCTTTAGTTCAACATATGAGTGGACCATTATTTATCATCGTATTACTATTTATTTTCTTCTGTTTAGGTTTTATCGTGCCATCATCTTCTGGATTAGCGGTATTATCAATGCCTATCTTTGCACCACTAGCTGATACAGTAGGTATACCAAGATTCGTCATCGTTACGACATATCAATTTGGTCAATATGCGATGTTATTCTTAGCGCCGACTGGACTTGTTATGGCCACACTACAAATGTTAAACATGCGATATTCACATTGGTTCCGATTTGTATGGCCGGTAGTTGCTTTTGTATTGATTTTCGGTGGCGGAGTACTAATTACGCAAGTACTAATTTATTCATAATTTGAAATGCTATATTATAAAAATACTAATTGGGTTTTATGCATCTCGTAGGTTTGTAGAAATACTAAACTAAGCGAGGTGCATTATTATTTTTGATTAAGAAAATAATGACGGTAATCATAACACTAGTAAGTAATTGATACAATGCTCTATTTAATAATGATATTTTTAAAATTTGTTTTTAATGTAATGTTAGATCTATGGTATATTATATTTATCGTGGTAAATATGTATTTGCTGTAAACAGTTTTTGTAACACATGACACATATGGTTGTGAAAATAGCATATATAAAGGATGGCTATAAATGACACATTTGACAAAGGTTTTAGATACACTAACTGGAATATGCGTAGTATTATTATTTAGTAAATATTTTGTGGCGTATGCAAATATGGTGTTTGATTGGAAGTTAAGATGGTATTTGCTAGAAAACATACCACATTTGCCAATTATATTATTTATTCTGATGTTTATTTTCGGAGTACCTTCTGAAATGATAAAAGATAGGCAAAGGAAAAATAACGGCGTTTAATTTATCGATATTTAGAGGTGATAAAATTTGTCAACTATTACAAAGACTAAAATAAAAATCTTTATTAATTATTTTATTGGTATATTAGCCTTGGCGTTTGCTGCTTATATATTATTTAAATAAAGGTTAGAGTGAAACGTGTTTATGAACTAGACGTTCTAGTATAGTTACTACAGCTTTAGTCAGAAGGTATCATTGATATGATCATATTAAATCAAAGAGGCATTGATATACACTAAAAAGAGGCAAGATTACCTGCCTCTTTTTTAGTTATTAAATATGCGTGTTAATTCTTGGTAATAGTGTTACTGAGACGCATTACGAAGAAATTTATCTTGATTTTCCTTTTTTAAAAAGAAGTGAAGATATCCTATAAAGACTCTAAGTACTATTACAGTAGCTAATAACACTTCGATAAACAAAAGACCTTTCCAAATGTCTGGAAACATAAGTACAGGCAAACTGTTCTTTAAAGCAGTTGCTGAGATTACTAAAGGGAATGTGAAAGCTGAAAATACGGGCGAAAAAGGTTCTTTTAGTAATTTAGGCAATTGTATAATGATATAAAAATAAAATATTTGAGCTAATATTAAAAATATAATTACGATAAAAGCATTCGCCTTAGGAAATGCTATAACATATGCTGCAGCGACTAAAGAAAATGGTGCACAAATTGTCGATGTGTTCGGTTTGATTGACGTCTGCAATGGAAATGCTTTTAATCGCTTGAAAACAATAGGTAAGACAATACAAGTAGCTACAAAGCCATATATTACTGTTAATTGACCTATGAAAAAATATCCGCTAACGGGTGCCGTCAATCCTGCGATAGCAATACCAATAAAAAGTACAGTCCACGAAGGATAAACATTTTCAAGTGAAAAATCTTTTAAATATTTTATTGAAAAAATAATCATATGCGTCATAATTCCCACAAGGCATAAAATCCAAATAGGCGTTATTAAGCTATTGATAAAAGTTATGTTACTAAAAAATGTATTTAAATAAGTAGTACCTAAAAAGCCAGACATGAAAAATGTTGTGAACACTGATGAAACTAGAGGACTGTTTAATTGTTCTTTCACATTATTAGAATATTTGAGCATAGTACATAAAAGGTGAATCCAAATCAAGAAAGCAAAGATTCCGCAAACAGCGTTTAAAGTAAGAGATAAGTCTTTTAATAGATTACCCAGGCCTAATAATCCTAAGACTAGTCCTGACGTTACTAAAGGTGCTTTTTGAAGTCTCATGATTTACAACCTTTCTTATGTGATTTTCTTCACTAATTATATCATGATAGCTATGGCCAATTAATAAGAAGAGTGTGTACTATTACGTTATTAGAGTATGTATATTGGATTGATAGACACATAATTGACATTTAAATCTCAAAATTAATGATATTTGAGGTATGCTTTGCAACCTAAATATTGGAATATGTGGAAAAGTAATTATTTAATTTAAATGATGATTGAAGATTTACAAGGGGGTGTACAAAATGAGAAATCAAATTCAAAAACTATTAGACAGTGATTTGAGCAGTTTACATATATCGAAACAAACAGGAGTTCCACAAAGCACAATACACAGAATGAGAAAAAAAGAAAGATCATTAGACAATATGTCATTGAAAAACGCTGAACTACTTTATAAATTTGCCAATAGTATATTTAGCAATGAAAATTAAGAAGAATAATTAGTGAATTAAATAATTAAAAAACCACGTCTTGATGGACGTGGTTATTTTTTTAAGATGTATATAATTATAGGATTTCGGGTCCCTGAAAAGTCCCTAAAATTTTGAATAGTATCAAAATCTATAAGAATAATATAATAATAAAAATCTCTACGCATGCAAATGGTGAGTGTTAAAAATCTTGGTGTAGTGTTGGTGTAGTTCAGGTGCAGTATAGATGAAATTTGAGCACAAAATTACTTAATTAAAAATGTATAAACAAGTGTCAGACGCGTGTCAATTGTGTGTCAAAAAATTCTATAACGAATAAGCATGCTTGTTTTAATTACTGTATTTTCGGGGCTTATGCGGGGGACGTTTTGGTGACGCATCATACTATAATACTGAAATTCAAAACAAAAGAGCCCCGTAATCACGGAACTCTTTTGTTTGGTAATGCGTATAAAAATACCTATAAACGTCCTGGGAGGGATTCGAACCCCCGACCGATGGCTTAGAAGGCCATTGCTCTATCCAGCTGAGCTACCAGGACACGTTTAACAACACAAGAATTATTATATCTAAATGAACTTAAATTAGCAATACCTTGTAAATAAAAAATGTTTATATTTTTCACTATTATAGAGCTATTTATCTAAAAAGGTTCAATAAGACTTAAATACGAATTCAGGCAACTTAATTGTGTTAAATACAGTTTTGAATGCCTAACTGTATTTCTTTTCTCTTTAAAATACAGTTAAGTACATTATAAGATGTTGTGCGGATAAACAAACTAATTGCATCAAATTTATTTTAAAATAACAACAACAAAACGTTAAGCGAATAACATTTCGGTGATTTAAAAGCTACGCACGTTTTTGTTATCTTCAAATTTAAATTTTAAGGAGTGTTTTCAATGGAAGGTTTATTTAACGCAATTAAAGATACCGTAACTGCAGCAATTAATAATGACGGCGCAAAATTAGGCACAAGCATTGTGAGCATCGTTGAAAATGGCGTAGGTTTATTAGGTAAATTATTCGGATTCTAATATCAATATGTTATGTAAGTAATAAGTATTATTTCAAAGGTGAGGGAGAGATTTAAATGACTGGACTAGCAGAAGCAATCGCAAATACTGTGCAAGCTGCACAACAACATGATAGTGTGAAATTAGGCACAAGTATCGTAGACATCGTTGCTAACGGTGTGGGTTTACTAGGTAAATTATTTGGATTCTAATATAATAACTAATATTCTTTAAAATAAACTGGGTGAGCATACTTTAATGTTATGCACTCAGTTTATTTTATTTGCAGAAATTTGAGCCTCTGTTAAGATTTAGATACATAGACAATATAGGAGATGGGGAAATTGGGATATAAAAATATTTTGATAGACTTTGATGATACAATTGTTGATTTTTATGATGCAGAAGAATGGGCGTTTCACTATATGGCGAATGTTTTTAATCATAAAGCAACAAAAGATGATTTTTTAACATTTAAAAAAATCAATCACCAACATTGGGAAGCTTTTCAACAAAATAAATTAACGAAGTCTGAAGTATTATCAGAACGATTTGTGAATTACTTCAAACATCATCAAATGGAAGTTGATGGGCATCGTGCAGATGTGTTATTTAGAAATGGATTAGCAGAAGCTAAAGTTAAATACTTTGATCAAACATTAGAAACAATTGTCGAATTATCGAAAAGACATGATTTATATATTGTTACTAATGGTGTAACCGAAACGCAAAAGAGAAGGTTAAATCAGACGCCGTTGCATAAATATATTAAAAAGATATTTATATCTGAGGAAACAGGATATCAAAAACCTAATCCGGAATTTTTTAATTATGTTTTTAATGATATTGGTGAGGATGAAAGACAGCACTCGATTATAGTTGGAGATTCTTTAACATCTGACATTCTAGGTGGAATCAATGCGGGTATAGCTACTTGCTGGTTTAATTTTAGAGGATTTGATCATAATCCAGGAATTATACCTGATTATGAAATTAATTCATGGAAACAACTAAATGATATTGTACGTTAAGACAAATAATTTGAAAATGATTTACTATTAGCTTAAGAAAGTAATTGTAAAAAAGACACTACGAAAAGATGCATTTTCATGCTCGTAGTGTCGAATATTATTGTCTTATGGTTTCCACAATAAGACATCATGTCCCTCTATATTTTTAGCTTCCACATCTGTAAATCCATGATGTAAAAAGAAATCCTTAGAATCATTTCTGCCAATGGCTTTAATTGGCATGTTGAAACTCTTTGCAAAATCAATCAATTCTGAAGCGTACCCTCTGTTTTGATATTTTGGTAATACTTCTAACTTCCATAATAATATATAATCTTCAAAATCTGGGAAGTAGATTTCTTCGACATCACCTTTTTTTAGTAATGCCATTCTAGCTCCTAATTGATCTCCGACAAATATGCCATAAAATGGTGAATCTGAACTTGCATCAATCATTTGACCGTTTAACTCATTGACCATGTATAAGTCTTTGTTGCCAAACGCTCTAAAGTTTTCGAATAATTCGTCAGTTTTGTAATTAATTTCAAGACGTTTGATTTCACTCATATTTATCTACCCCTTATTTGTTTACTACTATTATTATACATTAAACCACTTGTGTTTTTCATTGATTTGAAAATGTAAAACAATGAATATTATAAATTTTCCATGATTAAATTGATTTTCAAGCCGTAAAATTGTCAATCACCGGTATAGACTTTATACTATAGTTTGTAATCGCGTACTTAAGGAGAAAAAACATGGACTGTAAAGTAGTTAGTTTAAATGAAAAAGATCAGTTTATACCAAAAATAAAGAGCAGTGACCCTGTAATAACAGGATTATTTCAATATGACGCAGCTCAACAAACTAGTTTTGAAAAAAGGATGTCTAAAGAAAATAATGGAAGAGAAGCGGCATTAGCGAATGTTATTCGTGAATATATGAGTGATTTAAAGCTTTCTAGTGAACAAGAATTAAACATACAACATTTAGCTAATGGTTCAAAAGTTGTGATTGGTGGACAACAAGCAGGGCTTTTCGGGGGACCATTGTATACATTCCATAAAATATTTTCAATCATTACTTTATCTAAGGAATTAACGGATACACATAAGCAACAAGTAGTACCAGTTTTTTGGATTGCAGGAGAAGATCATGATTTCGATGAAGTGAATCATACATTTGTTTATAACGAAAATCATGGGTCGCTGCATAAGGTTAAATATCATACAATGGAGATGCCAGAGACGACTGTCTCTAGATATTATCCTGATAAGGCTGAGTTGAAACAAACTTTAAAAACGATGTTCATTCTTATGAAAGAAACTGTTCATACACAAGGTCTACTGGAGATTTGTGACAGAATTATTGACCAATATGACTCGTGGACTGATATGTTTAAAGCAATACTGCATGAAACATTTAAAGCATATGGCGTTCTATTTATAGATGCGCAGTTTGAGCCGTTAAGAAAAATGGAAGCGCCTATGTTTAAAAAGATTTTGAAAAAACATCAGTTGCTTGATGATGCTTTTAGAGCAACACAACAACGTACTCAAAATCAAGGCTTGAATGCGATGATACAAACAGATACAAATGTTCATTTATTCTTACATGATGAAAATATGCGTCAATTAGTTTCGTATGATGGTAAGCATTTTAAATTAAATAAAACAGATAAGACATATATAAAGGAAGAAATTATAAATATTGCGGAAAATCAACCTGAATTATTTTCTAATAATGTAGTGACAAGACCATTAATGGAAGAATGGTTATTTAACACGGTGGCATTTGTTGGAGGACCGAGTGAAATTAAGTACTGGGCTGAACTAAAAGATGTATTTGAACTATTTGATGTTGAAATGCCTATCGTGATGCCAAGGCTTAGAATTACTTATTTAAATGACCGTATAGAAAAATTACTTTCGAAATACAATATTCCATTAGAAAAAGTGTTAGTCGATGGTGTTGAAGGAGAAAGAAGTAAGTTTATTAGAGAACAAGCATCACATCAATTTATTGAAAAGGTAGAAGGTATGATTGAACAACAGCGTCGTCTAAACCAAGACTTATTAGATGAAGTGGCGGGGAATCAAAATAATATTAACCTTGTGAATAAAAATAATGAAATTCATATACAACAGTATGATTATTTGTTAAAACGTTATCTTTTAAACATTGAAAGAGAAAACGAGATCAGTATGAAGCAATTTAGAGAAATTCAAGAAACACTCCATCCAATGGGAGGATTACAAGAAAGAATATGGAATCCACTTCAAATTTTGAATGATTTTGGGACAGATGTGTTCAAGCCCTCCACCTATCCACCACTTTCTTACACTTTTGATCATATTATTATAAAACCTTAATATACCAAGGGTTTAGCCCGATTTATCTTAATGATAAATCGGGCATTTTTTTGTTTTTTAAAATAAATTTCACAAATTTTGTATAAATAGTGGTGGATAGTGGGGAGATGTGGTAAATTATATATAAGGTGAGGTGATAAAAAATGTTCATGGGAGAATACGATCATCAATTAGATACAAAAGGACGTATGATTATACCGTCCAAGTTTCGTTATGACTTAAATGAGCGTTTTATTATCACAAGAGGCCTTGATAAATGTTTATTCGGTTACACTCTAGACGAATGGCAACAGATTGAAGAGAAAATGAAAACCTTACCTATGACAAAAAAAGACGCACGTAAGTTTATGCGTATGTTCTTCTCTGGTGCTGTTGAAGTAGAACTTGATAAGCAAGGGCGTATTAACATCCCTCAAAACTTGAGGAAATACGCTAATTTAACTAAAGAATGTACAGTAATCGGTGTTTCAAATCGTATTGAGATTTGGGATAGAGAAACTTGGAATGATTTCTATGAAGAATCTGAAGAAAGTTTCGAAGATATTGCTGAAGATTTAATAGATTTTGATTTTTAAAATGGAGGAATTGAAGTGTTTCATCATATCAGCGTTATGTTAAACGAAACCATTGATTATTTAAATGTAAAAGAAAATGGTGTGTACATTGACTGTACGCTAGGTGGAGCGGGACATGCCCTTTATTTACTAAATCAATTAAATGACGACGGAAGATTAATAGCAATCGATCAAGACCAAACTGCAATTGATAATGCTAAAGAGGTATTGAAGGATCATTTGCATAAGGTGACTTTTGTTCATAGCAACTTCCGTGAATTAACTCAAATATTAAAAGACTTAAACATTGAAAAAGTAGATGGAATTTATTACGACTTGGGTGTTTCAAGCCCACAACTCGACATTCCAGAACGAGGATTCAGTTATCACCATGACGCAACATTAGACATGCGTATGGACCAAACACAAGAACTAACAGCATATGAAATTGTTAACAATTGGTCATATGAAGCGTTAGTGAAGATTTTTTATCGTTATGGCGAGGAGAAATTTTCAAAACAGATAGCTCGAAGAATCGAAGCACATCGTGAACAACAACCAATAACAACAACATTAGAATTAGTTGACATTATAAAAGAAGGTATTCCTGCAAAAGCAAGAAGAAAAGGCGGACATCCTGCAAAACGAGTATTTCAAGCACTACGAATTGCAGTAAACGATGAATTGTCAGCTTTTGAAGATTCAATAGAACAAGCGATTGAATTAGTGAAAGTAGACGGCAGGATATCGGTAATCACTTTCCATTCTTTAGAAGATCGTTTATGTAAACAGGTGTTCCAAGAATATGAAAAAGGTCCAGAGGTACCAAGAGGATTACCAGTTATACCAGAAGCATATACACCTAAGTTAAAGCGTGTTAATCGTAAACCGATTACCGCTACAGAAGAAGATTTAGATGACAATAACAGAGCACGAAGCGCGAAATTACGTGTAGCTGAAATACTTAAATAAGGAGCAATTTATAATGGCTGTAGAAAAAGTGTACCAACCATATGACGAACAAGTTTATAATAGTATACCGAAGCAACAACCACAAACTAAGCCCGAAAAGAAGACTGTTTCGAGAAAAGTGGTTGTACAATTAACTAAATTTGAAAAAGTTTTATACATAACTTTGATTACTGTAATTGCTATGTTAAGTATTTATATGCTATCTTTAAAAATGGATGCGTATGATACGCGAGGAAAGATTGCAGATTTAGATTATAAAATAGATAAACAATCAAGTGAAAACAGTGCTTTACAATCTGAAATCAAAAAGAATTCTTCTTATGAACGCATATACGAAAAGGCTAAGAAACAGGGGATGAGCCTTGAGAACGATAATGTAAAGGTAGTGCGTAGTAATGGCGAAGCAAAAAATTAAAATTAAAAAAAATAAAATAGGGGCAGTCCTACTTGTTGGTTTATTCGGACTGCTCTTTTTTATATTGGTTTTAAGAATTTCATATATCATGATTACTGGACATTCTAATGGTCAAGATTTAGTCATGAAGGCAAATGAAAAGTATTTAGTTAAGAATGCACAACAACCAGAACGAGGGAAGATATATGATCGTAATGGTAAAGTGCTAGCAGAAGATGTAGAAAGATATAAACTTGTTGCAGTAATAGATAAAAAGGCGAGTGCCAATTCTAAAAAACCTAGGCATGTAGTTGATAAAAAAGAGACTGCAAAGAAATTATCTACAGTCATTGATATGAAGCCAGAGGAAATTGAAAAGAGACTTAGTCAAAAGAAAGCTTTCCAAATTGAATTTGGACGCAAAGGAACAAATTTAACGTATCAGGACAAATTGAAAATAGAGAAAATGAATTTGCCTGGTATTTCTTTATTGCCTGAAACAGAACGCTTTTATCCAAATGGCAATTTTGCATCACACTTAATTGGTAGAGCTCAGAAAAATCCAGATACTGGTGAACTTAAAGGTGCGCTTGGAGTTGAAAAGATTTTTGATAGTTATTTAAGTGGATCTAAAGGATCATTGAGATATATTCATGATATTTGGGGATATATCGCACCAAATACTAAAAAAGAGAAGCAGCCTAAACGTGGTGATGATGTCCATTTAACAATCGATTCAAATATTCAAGTATTTGTTGAAGAAGCTTTAGATGGCATGGTTGAAAGATACCAGCCGAAAGATTTATTTGCGGTTGTCATGGATGCCAAAACTGGAGAAATTTTAGCATACAGTCAGCGACCAACATTTAATCCTGAAACTGGTAAAGACTTTGGTAAAAAGTGGGCAAATGACCTATATCAAAATACATACGAGCCTGGATCAACATTTAAATCATATGGGTTAGCAGCTGCTATTCAAGAAGGTGCTTTTGATCCTGATAAGAAATATAAATCTGGACATAGAGATATTATGGGTTCACGTATTTCAGACTGGAATAGAGTCGGTTGGGGTGAAATCCCAATGTCACTCGGATTTACTTATTCATCTAATACATTGATGATGCATTTACAAGATTTAGTTGGTGCAGACAAAATGAAATCTTGGTATGAACGATTTGGATTTGGAAAATCAACTAAAGGTATGTTTGATGGAGAAGCACCTGGTCAAATTGGATGGAGTAATGAGTTGCAACAAAAAACGTCATCATTTGGTCAATCGACAACTGTAACACCTGTTCAAATGTTACAAGCGCAATCAGCGTTCTTTAATGATGGTAATATGTTAAAACCATGGTTTGTGAATAGCGTTGAAAATCCTGTTAGTAAAAGACAATTTTATAAAGGTCAAAAACAAATCGCAGGCAAACCAATAACAAAAGATACTGCTGAAAAAGTTGAAAAGCAATTGGATTTAGTTGTGAATAGTAAGAAGAGTCACGCTGCAAACTATCGTATTGATGGTTATGAGGTCGAAGGTAAGACTGGTACAGCACAAGTCGCTGCACCTAATGGTGGTGGATACGTTAAAGGTCCAAACCCATATTTTGTAAGTTTTATGGGTGACGCGCCGAAGAAAAATCCTAAAGTTATTGTATACGCTGGTATGAGCTTGGCACAAAAAAATGACCAAGAAGCTTATGAATTAGGTGTTAGTAAAGCGTTTAAACCAATAATGGAAAATACTTTGAAATATTTAAATGTAGGTAAATCAAAAGATGACACATCTAATGCAGAGTATAGTAAAGTGCCAGATGTTGAAGGTCAAGACAAACAAAAAGCTATTGATAATGTGAGTGCAAAATCATTAGAACCAGTTACTATCGGTACTGGCACACAAATAAAAGCACAATCTATAAAAGCAGGGAATAAAGTCTTACCTCATAGTAAAGTACTGTTATTAACAGATGGAGACTTAACTATGCCTGACATGACAGGATGGACGAAAGAAGATGTCATTGCTTTTGAAAACCTAACAAATATTAAAGTAAATTTAAAAGGTAGCGGTTTTGTGTCCCACCAATCAATTAGTAAGGGACAAAAACTTACTGAAAAAGATAAAATAGACGTAGAATTTTCATCAGAGAATGTAGACAGCAATTCGACGAATAATTCTGATTCGAATTCAGATGATAAGAAGAAATCTGACAGTAAAACTGACAAGGATAAGTCGGACTAACAAGAATGGCTACATTAAATAAGGGTGTATTGTCACTATTTGTTTTTACTAAAGTAATGCTGTGATAGAAAACAACATCTTCATTTAATCTTTATAAATAAGTGTTGATAGAGAATTTTAAGGTAGACGAGGTCAGATTAACTTGTTTGTTATAGGCAAACTTTTTATACTGGCCTCTTATGCCGTAAAAAAGAAAAATTATAAATTTTGATTACAACTTTGTTTATTTAATTGAAAAATTGATAATATATTAGTGGTTAAAAAAGTCTGGATTAAGAAGAGGAGATAGTTATGATTTTTGTATATGCGTTATTAGCGCTAGTGATTACATTTGTTTTGGTACCTGTTTTAATACCTACATTAAAAAGGATGAAATTTGGTCAAAGTATTCGAGAAGAAGGTCCACAAAGCCATATGAAGAAGACTGGTACACCAACGATGGGTGGACTAACATTTCTATTAAGTATTGTGATAACGTCTTTGGTGGCTATTATATTTGTAGATCAAGCTAATCCAATCATACTGTTATTATTTGTGACGATTGGTTTTGGGTTAATTGGTTTTATAGATGATTATATTATTGTTGTTAAAAAGAATAACCAAGGTTTAACAAGTAAACAGAAGTTTTTGGCGCAAATTGGTATTGCGATTATTTTCTTTGTTTTAAGTAATGTGTTTCATTTGGTGAATTTTTCTACGAGCATACATATTCCATTTACGAATGTAGCAATCCCACTATCATTTGCATATGTTATTTTCATTGTTTTTTGGCAAGTAGGTTTTTCTAATGCGGTAAATTTAACAGATGGTTTAGATGGATTAGCAACTGGACTGTCAATTATCGGATTTACAATGTATGCCATCATGAGCTTTGTGTTAGGAGAAACGGCAATTGGTATTTTCTGTATCATTATGTTGTTTGCACTTTTAGGATTTTTACCATATAACATTAACCCTGCTAAAGTGTTTATGGGAGATACAGGTAGCTTAGCTTTAGGTGGTATATTTGCTACGATTTCAATCATGCTTAATCAGGAATTATCATTAATTTTTATAGGTTTAGTATTCGTAATTGAAACATTATCCGTTATGTTACAAGTCGCTAGCTTTAAATTGACTGGAAAGCGTATATTTAAAATGAGTCCGATTCATCATCATTTTGAATTGATAGGATGGAGCGAATGGAAAGTAGTTACAGTATTTTGGGCCGTTGGTCTGATTTCAGGTTTAATCGGTTTATGGATTGGAGTGCATTAAGATGCTTAATTATACAGGGTTAGAAAATAAAAATGTATTAGTTGTCGGTTTGGCAAAAAGTGGTTATGAAGCAGCTAAATTATTAAGTAAATTAGGTGCGAATGTAACTGTCAATGATGGAAAAGACTTATCACAAGATGCTCATGCAAAAGATTTAGAATCTATGGGCATTTCTGTTGTAAGTGGAAGTCATCCATTAACGTTGCTTGATAATAATCCAATAATTGTTAAAAATCCTGGAATACCTTATACAGTATCTATTATTGATGAAGCAGTGAAACGAGGTTTGAAAATTTTAACAGAAGTTGAGTTAAGTTATCTAATCTCTGAAGCACCAATCATAGCTGTAACGGGTACAAATGGTAAAACGACAGTTACTTCTCTAATTGGAGATATGTTTAAAAAAAGTCGCTTAACTGGAAGATTATCCGGCAATATTGGTTATGTTGCATCTAAAGTAGCACAAGAAGTAAAGCCTACAGATTATTTAGTTACAGAGTTGTCGTCATTCCAGTTACTTGGAATCGAAAAGTATAAACCACACATTGCTATAATTACTAACATTTATTCGGCGCATCTTGATTACCATGAAAATTTAGAAAACTATCAAAATGCTAAAAAGCAAATATATAAAAATCAAACGGAAGAAGATTATTTGATTTGTAATTATCATCAAAGACAAGTGATAGAGTCGGAAGAATTAAAAGCTAAGACATTGTATTTCTCAACTCAACAAGAAGTTGATGGTATTTATATTAAAGATGGTTTTATCGTTTATAAAGGTGTTCGTATTATTAACACTGAAGATCTAGTATTGCCTGGTGAACATAATTTAGAAAATATATTAGCAGCTGTGCTTGCTTGTATTTTAGCTGGTGTACCTATTAAAGCAATTATTGATAGTTTAACTACATTTTCAGGAATAGAGCATAGATTGCAATATGTTGGTACTAATAGAACTAATAAATATTATAATGATTCCAAAGCAACAAACACGCTAGCAACACAGTTTGCCTTAAATTCATTTAATCAACCAATCATTTGGTTATGTGGTGGTTTGGATCGAGGGAATGAATTTGACGAACTCATTCCTTATATGGAAAATGTTCGCGCGATGGTTGTATTCGGACAAACGAAAGCTAAGTTTGCTAAACTAGGTAATAGTCAAGGGAAATCGGTCATTGAAGCGAACAATGTCGAAGACGCTGTTGATAAAGTACAAGATATTATAGAACCAAATGATGTTGTATTATTGTCACCTGCTTGTGCGAGTTGGGATCAATATAGTACTTTTGAAGAGCGTGGAGAGAAATTTATTGAAAGATTCCGTGCCCATTTACCATCTTATTAAAGGGTGTGAGTATTGATGGATGATAAAACGAAGAACGATCAACAAGAATCAAATGAAGATAAAGATGAATTAGAATTATTTACGAGGAATACATCTAAGAAAAGACGGCAAAGAAAAAGATCAAAGGCTACACATTTTTCTAATCAAAATAAAGATGATACATCTCAACAAACTGATTTTGATGAAGAAATTTACTTGATAAATAAAGACTTCAAAAAAGAAGAAAGCAATGATGAAAATAATGATTCTGCTTCTAGTCATGCGAATAATAATAATATCGATGATTCTACAGACTCTAATATTGAAAATGAGGATTATAGATATAATCAAGAAATTGACGACCAAAATGAATCGAATGGAATTGCAGTCGACAACGAACAACCTCAATCAGCTCCTAAAGAACAAAATAGCGACTCGAATGATGAGGAAACAGTAACGAAAAAAGAACGAAAAAGTAAAGTAACACAATTAAAGCCATTAACACTTGAAGAAAAGCGGAAGTTAAGACGTAAGCGACAAAAACGAATCCAATACAGTGTTATTACAATATTGGTATTGTTGATTGCTGTTATATTAATTTACATGTTTTCACCACTTAGTAAAATTGCGCATGTAAATATAAATGGAAATAATCACGTTAGTACTTCAAAGATAAACAAAGTTTTAGGTGTTAAAAATGATTCAAGGATGTATACGTTTAGTAAAAAAAATGCTATTAATGATCTCGAAGAGGATCCATTAATCAAAAGTGTTGAGATACACAAGCAATTACCAAACACATTAAACGTAGATATCACAGAAAATGAAATTATTGCTTTAGTGAAATATAAAGGTAAATATTTACCTTTATTAGAAAATGGTAAATTGCTTAAAGGTTCAAATGATGTCAAAATTAATGATGCACCTGTCATGGATGGTTTCAAAGGTACAAAAGAAGATGATATGATTAAGGCGTTATCTGAAATGACACCTGAAGTTAGACGATATATTGCCGAAGTGACATACGCCCCAAGTAAAAACAAACAAAGCAGAATTGAATTGTTTACGACAGATGGACTTCAAGTAATCGGTGATATTTCGACGATATCTAAGAAAATGAAATATTATCCGCAGATGTCACAATCATTATCAAGGGATAGTTCGGGTAAACTAAAAACACGAGGCTATATTGATTTATCAGTCGGTGCTTCATTTATCCCATACCGTGGAAACACGTCTAGTCAATCAGAAAGCGATAAAAATGTGACTAAATCATCTCAAGAGGAAAATCAAGCAAAAGAAGAATTACAAAGCGTTTTAAACAAAATTAACAAACAATCAAGTAAGAATAATTAAAAAATTTTGATATTGTCTATGTTTATAGTTCACAAGCCATTCAACGTATTGTAAACTAAGGATAGTGTATTTTTTTAATAGTAATTTGTCAGGAGGTGCCTATCTATGGAAGAACATTACTACGTAAGTATTGATATTGGATCATCAAGCGTAAAAACAATAGTAGGCGAGAAATTTCACAATGGTATAAATGTGATAGGTACAGGACAAACCTACACGAGCGGTATAAAAAATGGTTTAATTGATGATTTTGATATTGCGCGACAAGCAATCAAAGACACAATTAAAAAGGCATCAATCGCTTCGGGTGTTGATATTAAAGAAGTTTTCCTGAAATTACCTATCATTGGAACGGAAGTTTATGATGAATCAAATGAAATCGACTTTTATGAGGATACAGAAATCAACGGTTCACATATCGAAAAAGTATTAGAAGGTATTAGAGAAAAAAATGATGTGCAAGAAACAGAAGTAATTAATGTGTTCCCGATTCGTTTTATAGTCGATAAAGAAAATGAGGTTTCAGACCCTAAAGAATTAATTGCCAGACATTCATTAAAGGTTGAAGCAGGCGTAATTGCTATTCAAAAATCGATTTTAATTAATATGATTAAATGCGTTGAAGCATGTGGTGTTGATGTATTAGATGTTTACTCTGATGCATATAACTATGGTTCAATCCTAACAGCTACTGAAAAAGAGTTAGGTGCATGTGTCATTGATATTGGTGAAGACGTTACGCAAGTTGCTTTTTATGAACGCGGTGAATTAGTAGATGCTGATTCTATCGAAATGGCAGGGCGTGATATTACAGACGATATTGCACAAGGATTAAACACTTCTTATGAAACTGCTGAAAAAGTTAAACACCAATATGGTCATGCATTCTATGATTCTGCTTCAGATCAAGATATCTTCACTGTTGAACAGGTTGATAGTGATGAAACAGTACAGTATACTCAAAAAGATTTGAGTGACTTTATTGAAGCGCGTGTAGAAGAAATATTCTTCGAAGTATTTGATGTTTTACAAGATTTAGGATTAACAAAAGTAAATGGTGGGTTTATTGTAACTGGTGGATCTGCAAACTTACTTGGCGTAAAAGAATTATTATCAGATATGGTAAGTGAAAAAGTTAGAATTCACACGCCATCGCAAATGGGAATTAGAAAACCTGAATTTTCTTCAGCAATTTCTACAATTTCTAGTAGTATCGCTTTTGATGAGTTATTAGATTATGTTACAATTAATTATCATGATAATGAAGAAACTGAAGAAGATGTTATTGATGTGAAAGACAAAGATAACGAATCTAAATTAGGCGGATTTGATTGGTTTAAACGTAAAACAAACAAAAAAGATACTCATGAAAATGAAGTAGAGTCAACAGATGAAGAAATTTATCAATCAGAAGATAATCATCAGGAACATAAACAGAATCATGAACATGTTCAAGACAAAGATAAAGAAGAAAGTAAATTCAAAAAACTAATGAAATCTCTATTTGAATGATTATTGGCCAATAAAACTAGGAGGAAATTTAAATGTTAGAATTTGAACAAGGATTTAATCATTTAGCGACTTTAAAGGTCATTGGTGTAGGTGGTGGCGGTAACAACGCCGTAAACCGAATGATTGACCATGGAATGAATAATGTTGAATTTATCGCTATCAACACAGACGGTCAAGCTTTAAACTTATCTAAAGCTGAATCTAAAATCCAAATCGGTGAAAAATTAACACGTGGTTTAGGAGCAGGAGCTAATCCTGAAATCGGTAAAAAAGCTGCAGAGGAATCTCGTGAACAAATTGAAGATGCAATCCAAGGTGCAGACATGGTATTTGTTACTTCTGGTATGGGTGGCGGAACTGGTACTGGTGCAGCACCAGTCGTTGCTAAAATTGCAAAAGAAATGGGCGCATTAACTGTTGGTGTTGTAACTCGTCCATTTAGTTTTGAAGGACGTAAACGTCAAACTCAAGCTGCTGCTGGAGTAGAAGCTATGAAAGCTGCAGTAGATACATTAATCGTTATACCAAATGACCGTTTATTAGATATCGTTGACAAATCTACGCCAATGATGGAAGCATTTAAAGAAGCTGATAACGTGTTACGCCAAGGTGTACAAGGTATCTCAGACTTAATCGCTGTTTCTGGTGAAGTAAACTTAGACTTTGCAGACGTTAAGACAATTATGTCTAACCAAGGTTCTGCATTAATGGGTATTGGTGTTTCTTCTGGTGAAAATAGAGCGGTAGAAGCTGCTAAAAAAGCAATCTCTTCTCCATTACTTGAAACATCTATCGTTGGTGCACAAGGTGTGCTTATGAATATTACTGGTGGCGAGTCATTGTCATTATTTGAAGCACAAGAGGCTGCTGATATTGTCCAAGATGCTGCAGATGAAGACGTTAATATGATTTTCGGTACAGTTATTAATCCTGAATTACAAGATGAGATTGTTGTAACAGTTATTGCAACTGGTTTTGATGACAAACCAACATCACATGGTCGTAAATCTGGTAGCACTGGATTCGGAACAAGCGTAAATACTTCTAGCAATGCAACTTCTAAAGATGAATCATTCACTTCAAATTCATCAAATGCACAAGCAACTGATAGTGTAAGTGAAAGAACACATACAACTAAAGAAGATGATATTCCTAGCTTCATTAGAAATAGAGAAGAAAGACGTTCAAGAAGAACAAGACGTTAATCGGTTAATATATATACACAAATAATTCAACACAAATCATCAGATAACATATCTGATGATTTTTTTACTAATTTTTAGAACATGTAGAAGGACATTTAAGTTTTTCAAAGTTAATAAAAGTGTTTAAGTATCGTGTCAAAATTAAGTCAAAAATTATTTGCGCAACATTTTAACTTTAAACATAAATGTTATATTATATAATTATTAACTTTGTACAGTTAGACGAAGATAATTTAAATGAAATGATGGTGACGATCGAGTGAATGATAATTTTAAAAAGCAACCGCATCATTTAATATATGAAGAATTATTACAACAAGGTATTACTCTAGGTATTACAACTAGAGGCGATGGTTTAAGTGACTATCCTAAAAATGCTTTTAATATGGCGAGATATATTGATGATCGCCCATATAATATTACTCAACATCAATTGCAATTAGCTGAAGAAATTGCGTTTGATAGAAAAAATTGGGTGTTTCCCATCCAAACACATGAAAATAAAGTCGCTTGTATTACAAAGGATGATATAGGCACAAATATAGACACTTTAACTGATGCGCTTCATGGTATTGATGCGATGTACACATATGATAGTAATGTCTTATTAACGATGTGTTATGCAGACTGTGTACCAGTATATTTTTATAGTACAAAACATCATTTTATTGCATTGGCGCATGCAGGTTGGCGTGGTACCTATACTGAAATTGTAAAAGAAGTGCTAAAACATGTGAACTTTGATTTGAAAGACTTACATGTCGTTATTGGACCATCTACATCATCAAGTTATGAAATTAATGATGATATTAAAAATAAATTTGAAACATTGCCAATTGATAGTGCCAACTATATTGAAACTAGAGGACGAGATCGTCATGGTATTGATTTGAAAAAAGCCAATGCTGAATTATTAAATTATTATGGTGTTCCTAAAGAAAATATTTATACGACAGCGTATGCTACATCTGAACATTTAGAATTATTTTTCTCTTATCGATTAGAAAAAGGTCAAACAGGACGCATGTTAGCATTCATTGGTCAACAGTAAACAAGGAGGAGATATGTTTGCGTGTGAAAGATAATTTACAACAAATCTCAACACAAATTAATGACAAAAGTGAAAAAAATAATTTTTCAACAAAACCAAACGTGATTGCAGTTACAAAATATGTTACAATAGAGCGAGCTAAAGAAGCGTATGAGGCTGGAATAAGACATTTTGGTGAGAATAGATTGGAAGGCTTTTTTCAAAAGAAAGAAGCATTACCATCAGATGCGGTGATTCATTTTATAGGATCATTACAATCTCGAAAAGTTAAGGACGTTATAAACGACGTAGATTATTTCCATGCTTTAGATCGATTGAGCTTAGCCAAAGAAATTAACAAACGTGCAGAACATAAAATTAAATGTTTCTTGCAAGTGAACGTTTCGGGAGAAGCTTCTAAACATGGTATTGCTTTAGAAGATGTTGATCAGTTTATAGATGATCTTAAAAAATATGACAAAATCGAAATTGTAGGTTTAATGACGATGGCACCATTGACAGATGATGAAGCATATATTAGATCGTTATTTAAACAGTTACGTTTGAAAAAAGAAGAAATACAACGACTCAATTTAGAATATGCGCCTTGTGATGAATTATCAATGGGAATGAGTAATGACTATCTTATTGCAGTTGAAGAAGGTGCGACGTTTGTTAGAATTGGGACTAAACTTGTAGGAGAAGAGGAGTGAGCCACTTGGCTTTAAAAGATTTATTTAGTGGATTTTTTGTAATAGATGATGAAGAGGAAGTAGAAGTACCTGACAAACAACAACAGGTCAATGAAGCGCCAGCAAAAGAGCAGTCACAACAAACAACAAAACAAAACGCAATCAAATCAGTCCCTCAAAAATCTGCATCAAGATATACAACAACGTCAGAAGAAAGGAATAACCGTATGTCTAATTATTCAAAAAATAATTCACGTAATGTTGTAACTATGAACAATGCTACACCAAACAATGCATCACAAGAAAGTTCAAAAATGTGTTTATTCGAACCACGTGTTTTCTCAGATACACAAGATATTGCTGATGAGCTTAAAAACCGCCGTGCGACACTTGTCAATTTACAACGTATTGATAAAGTATCAGCGAAAAGAATTATTGATTTTTTAAGCGGTACTGTTTATGCAATCGGTGGAGATATCCAACGTGTAGGTACTGATATTTTCTTATGTACGCCTGATAATGTGGAAGTAGCTGGAAGCATTACAGACCATATTGAAAATATGGAACATTCATTCGACTAAGGAGTTAACATATGGATATAAATGTGCTAGCTACAATATTTAAATTTATCCTTTTTGTTGTTGAAATTTATTATTTCGGCATGATTATATATTTCTTTACATCTTGGGTACCAAGTATTAGAGAAACTAAGGTAGGTTATTTATTAGCGAAAATATATGAACCTTTCTTACAACCATTTAGAAAAGTAATTCCACCTATTGGAATTATCGACATATCATCAATCGCTGCAATTATCGTTTTAGTATTATTCCAAAAAGGGTTACTCCAAATCTTTAATTGGATTTTAATTCAATTACAATAAATTAAGCGACATAACGAGGCAAGGGTACATGATACTTTAGCCTCGTTTTTGATATGTATTTTTCTGAATATAAGGGCAATAGATGGTATTTTATAAATTTTTTAAGGTAGTGATTAACATAGATATTTATCAACACTTTAGGCAGGAAGAATACGAATTAATTGATCAGCTAACGGATAAATGTGATCAAGCGGAACACCATTATGCACCAGTATTAACGCATTTTTTAGATCCAAGAGGGCAATATATATTGGAAGTGATTTGTGGCAGTTATGAAGATTTAAACGTATCTTTTTATGGCGGGCCTAATGCTGAAAGAAAAAGAGCAATCATTTCGCCGAACTATTATGAACCTAAAGAAAGTGACTTTGAATTAACTTTAATGGAAATAGAGTATCCTGAAAAATTCGTCACTTTAAAACATCAACATATTTTAGGGACATTAATGTCTTTAGGTATCGAACGCGAACAAGTTGGAGATATAATTGTGAATGAACGAATTCAATTTGTTTTGACAAGTAGATTGGAATCATTTATTATGTTAGAATTACAACGTATTAAAGGCGCATCAGTTAAACTTTATACTATTCCAGTAACAGATATGATACAATCTAATGAGAATTGGAAAAATGAAAGTGCAACAGTTAGTTCTTTAAGGTTAGATGTTGTTATTAAAGAAATGATACGTAAATCACGTACGATTGCGAAACAACTAATCGAAAAAAAACGTGTTAAAGTGAATCACACTATTGTTGATTCAGCAGATTTTCAATTACAAGCAAATGATTTAATATCCATCCAAGGTTTTGGTAGAGCACACATTACTGACTTAGGTGGTAAAACTAAAAAAGATAAAACGCACATTACCTATAGAACATTATTCAAATAGTAATGATTTAAGGAGGATAACAAATGCCTTTTACACCAAATGAAATTAAGAATAAAGAGTTTTCACGTGTAAAGAATGGTTTAGAACCTACTGAAGTTGCTAATTTTTTGGAGCAACTAAGCACTGAAATTGAACGTCTTAAAGAAGATAAAAAACAACTTGAAAAAGTAATCGAAGAGAGAGATACTAATATTAAGTCTTATCAAGACGTGCATCAATCTGTAAGTGATGCTTTGATACAAGCCCAAAAAGCTGGTGAAGAAACTAAACAAGCTGCAGAGAAACAAGCTGAAGCGATTATAGCTAAGGCAGAAGCGCAAGCTAATCAAATGGTTGGTGACGCGGTAGAAAAAGCACGCCGTTTAGCATTCCAGACTGAAGATATGAAACGTCAATCAAAAGTATTTAGATCGCGTTTCCGTATGTTAGTTGAAGCGCAATTAGACTTATTAAAAAACGAAGATTGGGATTACTTGTTGAATTATGATTTAGACGCTGAACAAGTGACGCTTGAAAATATTCATCATTTGCATGAAAATGATTTAAAGCCAGATGAAGTTGCAGCAAATGCACAAAATAATGCATCAAATACACCAGACAATAATCAACAATCCAATGATTCAGAAACAACTAAGAAGTAAGAATTAAATAAAGACAGACGCGTAATATACATTTAACTTTTCACAGCGAATTAGGTAATGGTGAGAGCCTAGTAAAAGCATGTATGTTATATCACTGGCTTTTTAATATTTAAATAATGTAATGAGAGAACTCTAAGTTGAGTTAATAAGGGTGGTACCGCGAGCAATCGTCCCTTTTAATTTAACTTAGAGTTTTTTAAATTTTTAAGGAGTGAAAAAAATGGATTACAAAGAAACGTTATTAATGCCTAAAACAGATTTCCCAATGCGAGGTGGTTTACCAAACAAGGAGCCGCAAATTCAAGAAAAATGGGATGCAGAAGATCAATACCATAAAGCGTTAGAAAAAAATAAAGGTAACGAAACATTCATTTTACATGATGGCCCACCATACGCGAATGGTAACTTACATATGGGACATGCCTTGAACAAAATTTTAAAAGACTTTATTGTACGTTATAAAACTATGCAAGGGTTCTATGCACCATACGTACCAGGTTGGGATACACATGGTTTACCAATTGAACAAGCATTAACGAAAAAAGGTGTTGACCGAAAGAAAATGTCAACAGCTGAATTCCGTGAGAAATGTAAAGAATTTGCTTTAGAACAAATTGAATTACAGAAAAAAGATTTTAGACGTTTAGGTGTTCGTGGTAACTTTAATAATCCATATATCACATTAAAACCTGAATACGAAGCTGCACAAATTCGTATTTTTGGAGAAATGGCAGATAAAGGTTTAATTTATAAAGGTAAAAAGCCAGTTTATTGGTCTCCTTCAAGTGAGTCTTCATTAGCAGAAGCAGAAATTGAATATCACGATAAACGTTCAGCATCAATTTACGTTGCATTTGACGTTAAAGATGACAAAGGTGTCGTTGATGCAGATGCTAAATTTATTATCTGGACAACAACGCCATGGACAATTCCATCAAATGTTGCGATTACCGTTCATCCTGAATTAAAATATGGTCAATACAATGTAAATGGCGAAAAATATATTATTGCAGAAGCCTTATCTGACGCTGTAGCAGAAGCACTGGATTGGGATAAAGCATCAATCAAATTAGAAAAAGAATACACAGGTAAAGAATTAGAGTATGTTGTAGCACAACATCCATTCTTAGACAGAGAATCGTTAGTGATTAATGGTGATCATGTTACTACAGATGCTGGTACAGGTTGTGTACATACAGCACCAGGCCACGGGGAAGATGACTATATTGTTGGTCAAAAATATGAATTACCAGTAATTAGTCCAATCGATGATAAAGGTGTATTTACTGAAGAAGGCGGCCAATTTGAAGGAATGTTCTATGACAAAGCTAATAAAGCCGTTACTGATTTATTAACAGAAAAAGGTGCACTATTAAAATTAGACTTTATTACACATAGCTATCCACACGACTGGAGAACAAAAAAACCTGTAATCTTCCGTGCTACACCACAATGGTTTGCTTCAATCAGTAAAGTAAGACAAGATATTTTAGATGCAATCGAAAATACAAACTTCAAAGTAAATTGGGGTAAAACACGTATTTACAATATGGTTCGTGACCGTGGCGAATGGGTTATTTCTCGTCAACGTGTTTGGGGTGTACCGTTACCAGTATTTTATGCTGAAAATGGCGAAATTATCATGACGAAAGAAACAGTGAATCATGTTGCTGATTTATTTGCAGAACACGGTTCAAATATTTGGTTTGAAAGAGAAGCGAAAGACTTACTACCAGAAGGATTTACACATCCAGGCAGCCCTAACGGTACATTTACTAAAGAAACAGACATTATGGACGTTTGGTTTGATTCTGGTTCATCACACCGTGGCGTGTTGGAAACAAGACCGGAATTAAGTTTCCCAGCAGATATGTATTTAGAAGGTAGTGACCAATATCGTGGTTGGTTCAACTCTTCTATCACAACTTCAGTTGCTACAAGAGGAGTATCACCTTATAAATTCTTACTTTCTCATGGTTTTGTTATGGATGGTGAAGGTAAGAAAATGAGTAAATCTTTAGGTAATGTGATTGTACCTGACCAAGTGGTTAAACAAAAAGGTGCTGATATTGCGAGACTTTGGGTAAGTAGTACGGACTATTTAGCTGATGTTAGAATTTCTGATGAAATTTTAAAACAAACATCTGATGTTTATCGTAAAATCAGAAATACATTAAGATTTATGTTAGGTAACATTAACGATTTCAATCCTGACACAGATAGCATTCCTGAATCAGAGTTATTAGAAGTGGATCGTTACTTGCTAAATCGTTTACGTGAATTTACTGCAAGTACGATTAACAACTATGAAAACTTTGACTACTTAAATATTTATCAAGAAGTTCAAAACTTTATCAATGTTGAGTTAAGTAATTTCTATTTGGATTACGGTAAAGACATTTTATATATTGAACAACGTGATTCTCATATCCGTCGCAGTATGCAAACAGTGTTATATCAAATTTTAGTTGATATGACGAAGTTGTTAGCACCAATCTTAGTGCATACAGCTGAAGAAGTTTGGTCTCATACACCACATGTTAAAGAAGAAAGTGTTCACTTAGCAGACATGCCTAAAGTTGTAGAAGTAGATCAAGCTTTATTGGATAAATGGCGTACATTTATGAATTTACGTGATGATGTGAATCGTGCATTAGAAACTGCTCGTAATGAAAAAGTTATTGGTAAATCATTAGAAGCTAAAGTTACGATTGCTAGTAACGATAAATTTAATGCATCTGAATTCTTAACTTCATTTGATGCATTACATCAATTATTTATCGTGTCACAAGTTAAAGTTGTAGATAAGTTAGATGATCAGGCAACAGCTTATGAACATGGTGATATTGTCATCGAACATGCAGATGGTGAAAAATGTGAAAGATGTTGGAACTATTCAGAGGATCTTGGTGCTGTTGATGAATTGACGCATCTATGTCCACGATGCCAACAAGTTGTAAAATCACTTGTATAATTGAAATTGTATAAAGTACTCATACAGATGATATAAATTAAAGCTCTCTTCATAATCATGTTGTAGTTTTTGTTGACATGATGAAGGGAGTTTTTTTACGAATAAAAAAATGACCAAGTTACTGGTTATATGTGTTAAAAAATGTGTAATTTACTAAAATAAAAATTATTCAGGAATGGTACAAATTCTCTAAGGCTTATAAATGCGTTATAGTTGCTATTCTCAATTATGTTCGCGATAATTTTAAGTAAAAGTAAGCACAGATATTGAATTTGATAGGAGTTAATTGAATGTATCATAACAGTAACGCAAACTTTGTAAATGGTATCACTTTAAATGTAAGAGATAAGAATGAATTAAAGCCATTTTATGAGGACGTATTAGGATTAAATATTATAAATGAGACATTAACATCGATACAATATGAAGTAGGCCAAAATAATCATGTCATTACACTTGTTGAATTACAAAATGGACGTGAACCTTTAATGTCCGAAGCGGGACTGTTTCATATCGCAATTAAACTACCTCAAATTAGTGATTTAGCTAATTTACTAATTCATTTAAGCGAATATGATATTCCAGTTAACGGTGGTATACAGCCTGCTTCGTTATCATTATTTTTTGAAGACCCGGAAGGAAACGGTTTTAAATTTTATGTTGATAAAGACGAAGCGCAATGGACGAGGCAAAATGATTTAGTAAAAATTGATATTAGACCATTAAATGTACCGAGATTAGTGAGTCATGCAACAAAATTGTTATGGTTAGGTATTCCAGATGACGCTATTATAGGTGCATTGCATATTAAGACAATTCATTTATCAGAGGTAAAAGAGTACTACCTCGATTATTTTGGATTAGAGCAATCGGCATATATGGATGATTATTCAATATTTTTAGCATCGAATGGCTATTATCAACATTTGGCCATGAATGATTGGGTATCAGCAACGAAACGTGTAGAAAATTTTGATACGTATGGATTAGCAATTGTTGACTTTCATTATCTTGAAACAACACATTTAAATTTACAAGGTCCGGATGGTATCTATTATCGCTTTAATCATATCGAAGTTGAAGGTTAGTATATGCTTTGAATGGACGAACCATATAATGAATCGTTTTTAATGATCTTTTTATACAAGCTATGAAGGAGGCTGGGACATAAATCCCTAAAAAACAGCAGTAAGATAATTTTCAATTAGAAAATATCTTACTGCTGTTCTCTATTTATACAATACTTCGTATTGAATGGCTTCGCTTTGCCCGTCTGGCACATTACTGTAAAATTCTATAAATAGAATTTTTGATGACGGGTCCCTTCCTAGGGTGCCGTCTCAGCCACCCCAACCGGCACATTGTTGTAAGCTGACTATATGTCAGCTTCTGTGTGGGGCCCTGTCTTCGACTGGCACTGCTCCCTCAGGAGTCTCGCCATTAATACTACGTATTAACATGTAATTTTACTTTGAAATACTTTAAAGCCCAAATTAATCAAAAGCTTTCTGAACCAGAAACGAAAAAAATCTATAGTTAAAGAAAAATTGATGTAGAGCCTGTTTTTGGATTTATGAAGGCTATTTTGGGTTTCACTAGAATGTCAGTTCGAGGAATAAATAAAGTTAAACGAGAGCTAGGTTTTGTATTAATGGTACTTAATATAAGGAAAATAGCAGCTCAACGAGCTGTACATTATAAAATACATATCAAAAAAGCTGATTTCTATCAAATAATTAATAGAAAACAGCTTTTTTAAATTGCCTAAGAACTTAATGTCCCAGCCTGTTTCCTAATTTTTAATGTCATCTTAAATATGATAAATGAATAATTAAGTTCATATTTAATGTCAAAACATAGTAGTTTATCAAGTATTGAGTTAGTAACATTAGATTTAATGTAATATGCTTACTTTTTTTATTAGCAGGTGTAAGCTATAATATAAAGAGTTGTCTCATGGACGATTGATTGGAGGAACGAAAATGCACAAAAAATATTTTATTGGCACTTCCATTTTAATAGCAGTATTTGTCGTTATATTTGACCAAGTTACTAAATATATTATAGCTACTACAATGAAAATTGGAGATTCATTTGAAGTGATACCGCACTTTTTAAACATAACATCACATCGAAATAATGGTGCTGCATGGGGAATATTGAGTGGAAAAATGACATTTTTCTTTATTATTACCATTATTATATTAATAGCCTTAGTATATTTCTTTATTAAAGATGCTCAATATAATTTGTTTATGCAAGTTGCTATTAGTTTACTTTTTGCAGGTGCACTTGGAAACTTTATTGATAGAATTTTAACAGGAGAAGTTGTTGACTTTATTGATACAAATATTTTTGGTTATGATTTTCCAATATTTAATATCGCAGATTCAAGTTTAACAATTGGTGTAATATTAATTATTATTGCCTTATTAAAGGATACTTCCAATAAAAAGGAGAAGGAGGTTAAGTAATGGAGACTTATGAATTTAACATTACAGATAAAGAACAAACAGGTATGCGTGTAGATAAGTTGCTGCCTGAATTAAATAGTGATTGGTCTCGTAACCAGATACAAGATTGGATTAAAGCAGGTTTAGTCGTTGCAAACGATAAAGTTGTTAAATCTAATTATAAAGTGAAACTTAATGATCATATAGTTGTCACTGAAAAAGAAGTGGTTGAAGCTGATATTCTACCTGAAAATTTAAATTTAGATATTTATTATGAAGATGACGATGTTGCAGTTGTATATAAACCGAAAGGCATGGTAGTTCATCCATCACCAGGGCATTATACCAATACATTAGTTAATGGTTTAATGTATCAAATTAAAAATTTGTCAGGTATTAATGGAGAAATTCGTCCAGGTATTGTTCACCGTATAGATATGGATACTTCTGGTTTATTAATGGTTGCTAAAAATGATATTGCTCATCGTGGGCTTGTAGAACAATTAATGGATAAATCTGTTAAAAGAAAATATATCGCTTTAGTTCACGGGAATATTCCTCATGATTACGGTACAATCGATGCGCCAATTGGTAGAAACAAAAATGATCGTCAATCTATGGCTGTTGTTGATGATGGTAAGGAAGCAGTGACACATTTTAACGTACTAGAACATTTTAAAGATTATACGCTTGTTGAATGTCAACTTGAAACAGGACGTACGCATCAAATCCGTGTGCACATGAAATATATTGGCTTCCCATTAGTTGGTGATCCAAAGTATGGACCGAAAAAGACATTGGATATTGGTGGTCAAGCTCTACATGCTGGACTTATTGGATTCGAACATCCAGTAACAGGTGAATATATTGAAAGACATGCTGAATTACCACAAGACTTTGAAGATTTATTAGATACAATTCGAAAAAGAGATGCATAATTGTGTTGTGCTATAATTACGATAACATTATTATGTAAACTATAAGTATTTATCGTTTTCGTTTTTTTAAAATGAAAACACATTATAAAATAGATTAAGGTTAACATTTTTACTTAGATCGGTTAATTTTTCAATATAGATTGACAAAGCGCCTGATTAGTATTATCCTTATAACAGTTTAAGTACAACATAAAGAGTCTTTAATTGAGCGTCCAGAGAGACGTCAAAGACATGAAAATATAGATATATACTAAAATGATCATAACACTTTCACATATGCAAGAATAAGTAGTAATACTACGATTCTTCTATGTATATAGGCTGATTGTATATACTAAACCTCATGTCGATATTAAAGACATGAGGTTTTTTGTTTCTAAATTTTGAAAGGGTGAGAATATGTCTGAACGTATCATAATGGATGATGCCGCAATACAACGTACAGTGACGAGAATCGCTCATGAAATTTTGGAGTATAACAAAGGTACTGATAATTTAATTCTTTTAGGTATCAAAACAAGAGGTGAATATTTAGCGAATCGTATACAAGATAAAATTCATCAAATTGAGCAACAACGTATACCTACTGGAACAATTGATATTACATACTTTAGAGATGATAAAGAGCACATGTCATCACTTACGACAAAAGACGCAATAGACATCGACACAGATATTACAGATAAAGTAGTCATCATTATTGACGATGTGCTGTATACTGGTCGAACGGTTCGTGCTTCACTTGATGCTATTTTGCTAAATGCTAGACCTATTAAAATTGGTTTAGCTGCTTTGGTTGATCGAGGACATCGTGAGTTACCAATTCGAGCAGATTTTGTTGGTAAAAATATACCTACTTCTAAAGAGGAAACGGTAAGTGTCTATTTAGAAGAAATGGATCAAAGAAATGCAGTTATAATTAAATAATACCCCTTTTAATTCAGTACGAGAGACTGAAAAAGGTGGGGGAGTTGAATGATAAATAAGTTTTCATATGCTTGTTTATCTAATAATACCCTCATGTTCGACAACTATAAGTCAATTTCTATGGACGAAAATGACTTGTAGCAACTTGTCACACTTTTTGTCTCTTTACATATACTGATGTAAAGAGATTTTTTTATTATCGGAGGAAATGAATATTATGCAAAATGATGAAATGTTTGAACGAACAGTAAAACCCGTACTAGATGTAAATGAAAAACCACAACCAGCGCAATGGGCATTTTTAAGCTTACAACATTTATTTGCGATGTTTGGCGCAACAGTACTAGTACCATTCTTAACAGGACTACCAATATCAGCAGCGTTACTAGCTTCGGGAATCGGTACATTACTTTATATCTTAATAACGAAGGCGCAAATACCAGCATACTTGGGATCTAGCTTTGCATTTATCACACCAATTATCACGGGATTAAGTACGCATAGCTTAGGAGACATGCTTGTAGCATTATTCATGAGTGGTGTTATGTACGTCATCATCGGAATTCTAATCAAATTAAGTGGGACAGCATGGTTAATGAAATTATTACCACCAGTTGTTGTTGGACCAGTCATCATGGTAATTGGTTTAAGCTTAGCGCCTACTGCAGTCAATATGGCAATGTATGAAAATCCTGGAGATATGAAAGGTTACAATATCAGTTTCTTAATTGTTGCAATGATAACCTTGCTTGTAACAATAGTCGTTCAAGGTTTTTTTAAAGGATTCCTATCTTTAATTCCAGTTCTTGTAGGTATTATCGTAGGTTATGTGGTAGCGATTTTTATGGGGATTGTGAAATTTGATGCAATTATGTCAGCAAAATGGATAGATTTCCCTCATATTTATCTGCCATTTAAAGATTATGTACCTTCATTTCACTTAGGACTTGTACTTGTAATGATTCCGATTGTGTTCGTAACAGTAAGTGAACATATTGGGCACCAAATGGTACTGAATAAAATCGTAGGTAGAAACTTCTTTGAAAAGCCAGGACTTGATAAATCAATCATTGGTGATGGTGTTTCTACAATGTTTGCCAGTATTATTGGTGGACCACCAAGTACAACATACGGTGAAAATATCGGTGTATTAGCGATTACCAGAATATACAGTATTTACGTCATTGGTGGTGCAGCAGTTATAGCAATTGTTTTAGCATTCATTGGTAAGTTCACTGCATTAATTTCTTCTATACCTACACCAGTTATGGGAGGAGTATCTATATTACTTTTCGGTATTATTGCAGCAAGTGGCTTAAGAATGTTAGTTGAAAGCAAAGTAGATTTTGCGAACAATCGAAATTTAGTTATAGCTTCAGTAATTTTAGTTGTAGGTATCGGTAATTTAGTATTTAACTTAAAAGAAATTGGTATCAACCTTCAAATTGAGGGGATGGCATTAGCTGCACTTTCAGGAATTATTTTGAACTTAATCTTACCTAAAGAGAAAAAACAAAACAATTAAGATTTACAAATTAAGGAGGGCGCTTTTATGAATCATTTATTATCAATGGAACATTTATCTACAGATCAAATATACAAACTTATCCAAAAGGCAAGTCAATTTAAATCTGGTGAACGTCAACTACCAAACTTTGAAGGGAAATATGTCGCAAATTTATTCTTTGAAAATTCTACTCGAACAAAATGTAGTTTTGAAATGGCAGAACTTAAGCTAGGGTTAAAAACGATTAGCTTTGAAACATCAACATCATCTGTTTCAAAAGGTGAATCTTTATATGACACATGTAAAACTTTAGAAAGTATTGGCTGTGATTTATTAGTCATTAGACATCCGTTTAATAACTACTATGAAAAATTAGCGAATATTAACATCCCAATTGCGAATGCTGGTGATGGTAGTGGACAACATCCAACACAAAGTTTACTTGATTTAATGACGATATATGAAGAATATGGATATTTTGAAGGCTTGAA
The DNA here is from genome assembly GCF_017151845.1 of Staphylococcus sp. EG-SA-17. Classification (NCBI taxonomy): domain Bacteria; kingdom Bacillati; phylum Bacillota; class Bacilli; order Caryophanales; family Staphylococcaceae; genus Staphylococcus; species Staphylococcus sp. EG-SA-17. The sequence goes on along the minus strand of NZ_JACVZO010000005.1, from coordinate 104,163 downwards.
TGTATTGATTTGTGGAGACATTAAAAATTCACGTGTCGCACGTAGTAATTACCATAGTTTAAAAGCATTAGGTGCAAACGTAATGTTTAATAGCCCAAATGCTTGGATTGATGATTCTCTAGAAGCACCTTATGTAAATATAGATGATGTTATAGAAACAGTGGATATAGTTATGTTATTAAGAATTCAACATGAAAGACATGGGCTTGCAGAAGAAACTAGATTTGCAGCAGATGATTATCATCAAAAGCATGGCTTAAATGAAGTGCGCTATAACAAATTACAAGAACATGCTATTGTTATGCATCCGGCACCTGTGAATAGAGGAGTAGAAATACAAAGCGATTTAGTAGAAGCTTCAAAATCAAGAATTTTTAAGCAAATGGAAAATGGCGTTTACTTAAGAATGGCAGTCATTGATGAATTATTAAAATAGGTAAGGGGACGAAAATGATGAAATTAATTAAAAACGGTAAAGTATTACAAAATGGCGAATTACAACAAGCAGATATTTTAATTGATGGTAAGGTAATTAAACAAATTGCACCTGCAATTGAACCAAGCAATGGTGTTGACATCATAGATGCGAAAGGTCACTTTGTGTCACCTGGATTTGTCGATGTTCATGTTCATTTACGCGAACCTGGTGGTGAATATAAAGAGACAATTGAAACTGGTACTAAAGCTGCTGCTAGAGGCGGATTTACAACTGTATGTCCAATGCCTAACACAAGACCGGTACCAGATTCTGTAGAACATTTTGAAGCTTTACAAAAATTAATCGATGACAATGCTCAAGTACGTGTATTACCTTATGCTTCAATTACAACACGTCAATTAGGTAAAGAATTGGTTGATTTCCCAGCACTAGTAAAAGAAGGTGCCTTTGCGTTTACAGATGACGGTGTAGGAGTACAAACTGCAAGCATGATGTATGAAGGCATGATTGAAGCTGCAAAAGTAAACAAAGCCATCGTAGCACACTGTGAAGATAATTCATTAATCTATGGTGGTGCAATGCATGAAGGGAAACGCAGTAAAGAGTTAGGTATACCAGGTATTCCAAACATTTGTGAATCTGTTCAAATCGCAAGAGATGTACTATTAGCTGAAGCAGCAGGTTGTCATTATCATGTATGTCATGTTTCTACTAAAGAAAGTGTTAGAGTCATTCGTGACGCTAAACGCGCAGGTATTCATGTTACAGCTGAAGTTACACCACACCATTTATTATTAACAGAAGATGATATTCCTGGTAACAAAGCCATTTATAAAATGAATCCACCATTGAGAAGTACTGAAGATAGAGAGGCTTTGTTAGAAGGGTTACTAGACGGTACAATTGACTGTATCGCAACAGACCATGCACCACATGCACGTGATGAAAAAGCGCAACCAATGGAAAAAGCACCATTCGGAATAGTTGGTAGTGAAACAGCATTCCCATTATTATATACGCATTTTGTAAAAAATGGTGATTGGACATTACAACAATTAGTAGATTACTTAACAATTAAACCATGTGAGACATTTAATTTAGAATACGGCACATTAAAAGAAAATGGTTATGCAGATTTAACAATCATTGATTTAGATAGTGAACAAGAAATTAAAGGAGAAGATTTCTTATCAAAAGCAGATAATACACCATTTATCGGCTATAAAGTTTATGGAAATCCGATCTTAACAATGGTTGAAGGCGAAGTTAAATTTGAGGGGGATAAATAATATGCAAAGCAAACGTTATCTAGTGTTAGAAGACGGTTCTTTTTACGAAGGCTACCGTTTAGGATCTGATAACTTAACTGTAGGAGAAATTGTATTTAATACAGCGATGACAGGTTATCAAGAAACTATTTCTGATCCATCATATACAGGTCAGATCATTACTTTTACGTATCCATTAATCGGTAATTATGGTATCAATAGAGACGATTTTGAATCATTAGTACCTACATTAAACGGTATTGTAGTGAAAGAAGCGAGTGCGCATCCAAGTAATTTTAGACAGCAAAAGACACTTCATGACGTTTTAGAATTGCATCAAATTCCAGGGATTGCAGGTGTTGATACAAGAAGTATTACGCGTAAAATTCGACAACACGGTGTGTTAAAAGCTGGTTTTACTGATCGAAAAGAAGATATTGATCAACTTGTCAAACATTTACAACAAGTAGAATTACCTAAAAACGAGGTAGAAATCGTTTCGACTAAAACACCGTATGTTTCGACAGGTAAGGATCTAAGTGTCGTACTTGTAGACTTTGGTAAGAAGCAAAATATTGTTCGAGAATTAAACGTCAGAGGTTGTAACGTCACAGTTGTACCATATACAACTACTGCCGAAGAAATTTTAGCAATGGCTCCAGATGGCGTTATGCTATCAAACGGACCAGGTAATCCTGAAGTTGTAGAATGTGCGATTCCAATGATTCAAGGAATTTTAGGGAAAATTCCGTTCTTTGGTATCTGTCTAGGACATCAACTTTTTGCATTATCTCAAGGAGCAAGCTCATTTAAAATGAAGTTTGGTCATCGTGGTGCGAACCATCCAGTTAAAAATTTAGAGACTGGAAAAGTTGATATTACGAGTCAAAACCATGGATATGCAATAGATATAGATTCGTTAAAAAGTACTGATTTAGAAGTTACTCATCTTGCATTAAATGATGGTACTGTAGAAGGTTTAAAACATAAAACATTACCAGCATTTTCTGTTCAATACCATCCTGAAGCAAATCCAGGACCGTCAGATTCAAACTATCTATTTGATGATTTTGTAGCAATGATGACTAATTTTAAGGAAAAGGAGCGTCATATCAATGCCTAAACGTAATGATATCAAAACAATTTTAGTAATAGGGTCTGGGCCAATTATCATAGGTCAAGCAGCTGAATTTGATTATGCTGGAACACAAGCATGTCTAGCTTTAAAAGAAGAGGGATACCGAGTTATTCTTGTAAATTCAAATCCAGCGACAATCATGACTGATAAGGAAATTGCGGATAAAGTATATATCGAACCGTTAACTCATGATTTTATAGCGCGAATTATACGTAAAGAGCAACCTGACGCTTTACTTCCAACTTTAGGTGGTCAAACAGGTTTAAACATGGCGATTCAACTACACGAAAGTGGTGTGCTTCAAGATAATAACGTCCAATTATTAGGAACTGAGCTAACATCAATTCAACAAGCAGAAGACCGTGAAATGTTTAGAACATTAATGAATGATTTAAACGTTCCTGTACCAGAGAGTGACATTGTAAATACAGTAGAGCAAGCCTTTAAATTCAAAGAGCAAGTGGGATACCCGCTAATTGTTAGACCGGCATTTACGATGGGTGGTACCGGAGGCGGTATTTGTCATAATGATGAAGAATTACATGAAATCGTCTCAAATGGTCTTCATTATAGTCCAGCAACGCAATGTTTATTAGAAAAATCTATCGCAGGTTTTAAAGAAATCGAATACGAAGTAATGCGTGATAAAAACGATAATGCCATCGTTGTATGTAACATGGAAAATATTGATCCAGTTGGTATTCATACAGGCGATTCAATTGTTGTGGCTCCTAGCCAAACATTATCAGATGTTGAGTATCAAATGTTACGTGATGTTTCATTAAAAGTTATTCGAGCTTTAGGTATCGAAGGTGGTTGTAATGTTCAATTAGCATTAGATCCCCATTCATTCGATTATTATATTATAGAAGTAAATCCACGTGTATCACGTTCATCAGCGTTAGCTTCAAAAGCAACAGGATATCCTATTGCAAAATTAGCTGCTAAAATCGCGGTTGGTCTAACATTAGATGAAATGTTAAATCCAATTACAGGAACATCTTATGCAGCGTTTGAACCAACTTTAGACTATGTGATTTCAAAAATACCAAGATTTCCTTTTGATAAATTTGAAAAAGGAGAACGAGAGCTTGGCACACAAATGAAAGCAACAGGTGAAGTTATGGCCATTGGTCGAACTTACGAAGAATCATTGTTAAAAGCAATTCGATCACTTGAGTATGGTGTGCATCACTTAGGATTACCAAATGGTGAAAGCTTCGATCTTGATTATATTAAAGAACGTATTTCACACCAAGATGATGAACGATTATTTTTCATCGGCGAAGCAATTAGAAGAGGCACAACATTAGAAGAAATTCATAATATGACTCAGATTGATTACTTCTTCTTACACAAGTTCCAAAACATTATTGATATTGAGCATCAATTAAAAGAACATCAAGGTGATTTAGAATATCTTAAATATGCAAAAGATTATGGATTTAGTGATAAAACAATAGCGCATCGCTTTAATATGACAGAAGAAGAAGTATATCAATTGCGTATGGAAAATGATATTAAACCTGTTTACAAGATGGTTGATACTTGCGCAGCTGAATTTGAATCTTCAACACCATATTATTATGGTACATACGAAACTGAAAATGAATCCATAGTTACTGACAAAGAAAAAATCTTAGTATTAGGCTCTGGACCAATTCGAATCGGCCAAGGTGTAGAATTTGACTATGCGACAGTTCACGCCGTTTGGGCAATTCAAAAAGCAGGGTACGAAGCGATAATTGTGAATAACAATCCAGAAACAGTTTCAACAGACTTCTCAATTTCTGACAAATTATACTTTGAACCTTTAACTGAAGAAGATGTGATGAATATCATTAATTTAGAAAAACCTAAAGGTGTCGTTGTACAATTTGGAGGACAAACAGCGATTAATTTAGCAGACAAATTGGCTAAACATGGTGTTAAAATACTTGGTACTTCACTAGAAAATCTAAATCGTGCTGAAGATAGAAAAGAATTTGAAGCACTATTAAGAAAAATTAACGTGCCACAGCCACAAGGGAAAACAGCTACATCACCTGAGGAAGCATTAGCGAATGCTGCAGAAATCGGATATCCGGTTGTAGTAAGACCTTCTTATGTATTAGGTGGTCGCGCAATGGAAATTGTAGACAATGACAAAGAGTTAGAAAACTATATGACCCAGGCTGTAAAAGCGAGTCCGGAACATCCGGTACTAGTCGATAGATATTTAACTGGTAAAGAAATTGAAGTTGATGCGATTTGTGATGGAGAAACGGTCATTATTCCAGGAATCATGGAACATATTGAACGTGCTGGTGTGCATAGTGGTGACTCAATCGCTGTATATCCGCCACAAACTTTGACAGAAGACGAGTTAGCAACACTTGAGGACTATACTATAAAATTAGCTAAAGGTTTAAACATCATTGGCTTAATCAACATTCAATTCGTTATAGCTCACGATGGTGTGTATGTTTTAGAAGTAAATCCACGTTCTAGTAGAACGGTACCATTCTTAAGTAAAATTACTGATATTCCAATGGCACAATTAGCTATGCGAGCAATCATTGGGGAAAAACTAACAGATATGGGGTATCAAGAAGGGGTTCAACCATATGCTGAGGGTGTATTTGTGAAAGCACCGGTATTTAGTTTTAATAAATTGAAAAATGTTGATATTACTTTAGGACCTGAAATGAAGTCTACAGGTGAAGTAATGGGGAAAGATACTACATTAGAAAAGGCGTTATTCAAAGGGTTAACAGGTAGTGGTGTTGAAGTTAAAGATCACGGTACAGTATTAATGACCGTCAGTGACAAAGATAAAGAGGAAGTTGTTAAATTGGCACAACGCTTAAATGAAGTTGGCTATAAAATTTTAGCAACGTCTGGAACAGCTAATAAATTAGCTGAGTATGACATACCTGCAGAAGTAGTAGGCAAAATTGGTGGCGAAAACGATTTATTAACACGTATTCAAAATGGTGATGTTCAAATCGTTATAAATACAATGACTAAAGGTAAAGAAGTAGAAAGAGATGGCTTCCAAATTAGACGTACTACAGTTGAAAATGGTATTCCATGTTTGACATCTTTAGATACAGCTAATGCCTTAACGAATGTAATTGAAAGTATGACATTTACAATGCGTCAAATGTAAATCAATCAAACTGTATCGGTGGGGCTGTAATTAACCATTTACTTAAAGAAGTTTATATTACAGCCTCATTATTTTAATGAATTGCTTAACGTAAAGGGAGACATATATGATGAAAGATTTACCAATTATTGCATTAGATTTTGAATCAAAAGAAAAAGTAAATCAATTTTTAGATTTATTTGATGAATCATTATTCGTAAAAGTAGGTATGGAACTTTTTTATCAAGAAGGCCCTCAATTAATTAATGAGATAAAAGAAAGAGGCCATGATGTATTTTTAGATTTAAAGCTGCATGATATTCCTAATACAGTTGGTAAGGCGATGGAAAGACTAGCTAAATTGAATGTTGATCTGGTAAATGTTCATGCTGCTGGTGGTGTAAAAATGATGTCTGAGGCCATTAAAGGATTAAGAAAACATAATCAACATACAAAAATTATTGCAGTAACACAGCTTACGTCAACAACAGAAGATATGTTACGACACGAACAAAATATACAAACATCGATTGAAGAGGCCGTTTTAAATTATGCCAAGTTAGCAAATGCAGCTGGTTTAGATGGCGTTGTTTGTTCACCTCTTGAAAGTCGTATGTTGACTGAAAAGTTAGGTACATCATTTTTAAAAGTAACACCAGGTATTAGACCTAAAGGTGCATCTCAAGATGACCAACACCGTATTACGACACCGGAAGAAGCAAGACAGCTTGGTTCGACGCATATTGTAGTCGGTAGACCGATTACACAAAGTGACAATCCAGTCGAAAGTTATCATAAAATTAAAGAAAGTTGGTTAGTATAATGGCTAAAGAAATTGCAAAATCATTATTAGATATTGAAGCTGTAACATTATCACCAAATGATTTATATACATGGAGTTCAGGTATTAAATCACCGATTTACTGTGATAACCGTGTTACGTTAGGTTATCCTTTAGTTCGAGGCGCAATCCGCGATGGTTTAATTAACTTAATTAAAGAACACTTTCCTGAAGTAGAAGTTATTTCTGGTACTGCAACAGCTGGTATTCCACATGCAGCTTTTATTGCTGAAAAATTAAAATTACCAATGAATTATGTTCGTTCATCAAATAAGAGTCATGGTAAGCAAAATCAAATTGAAGGTGCTAAAAGTGAAGGTAAAAAAGTAGTTGTGATAGAAGATTTAATTTCGACAGGGGGATCTTCAGTCACAGCAGTTGAAGCCTTAAAACAAGCAGGTGCAGAAGTATTAGGTGTTGTAGCTATCTTTACTTATGGTTTGAAAAAAGCAGATGATACATTTAGCAATATTCAACTACCTTTTTACACTTTAAGTGATTACAATGAATTAATTGAAGTAGCTGAAAATGAAGGTAAAATTTCTAGTGAAGATATCCAAACATTAGTTGAATGGAGAGACAACTTAGCATAATATAGACACTAGAAGGAGGAATTCAACATATGAATGACAAAACATCTAATGATTTATATGGGAAGATAAAACATTGTAACGAATTTATCAATCATTCTAATGATTCCAATCTATCTAGTAGTCACGATGTCGACGAAAGTTCAACGAAGCAAAAACATATAAAAAATAAAACAACTATAGATCATAATGATGATTTATTTAAACATGTAAAGGATATATTACGTAAACAAGGACAAATTTAAAAACAAAAAAGCTATAGTGTTTAATATCATGGGCTGCTTAACCGCATCCGAATATTACAAACACTATAGCTTTTATTATATAAAAAATTTATTAGCGGATAATTAACTTTATTAAAATCCAACCAATTAAGAATACGAGTAATAGGACTAATACTGGAATCACATAATGTAACATAACGTCCCTCCTTTAACTTAATTTTAATTGTAATCAAATTTGACAATAAGTCAAAACATTAATACCTATGATAAGTATCATTTATTAACATATGTATCATATTTTTAATCTTGCGTAATTTTTATCGTTAACTATGTGATTTAATCAACAGGCCAATAAGACATTTGTCATTCGTGCATATAACGGTACGACGCGCTTTTGTCATTTTAATTATGTTAAGATAATAGTAGTTATAGAAGTTCAATCTATAGGAGGCATAGCATGGATATTCCAAAAATCACGACATTTTTAATGTTTAATAACCAAGCTGAAGAAGCTGTTAAACTATACACAAGCTTATTTGAAGATAGTGAGATTATAACAATGGCTAAGTATGGTGAAAATGGACCTGGTGATCCTGGGACTGTACAACACTCAATATTTACATTAAATGGACAAGTATTCATGGCAATTGATGCTAATAGTGGCACAGAATTACCAATGAATCCAGCGATTTCATTATTTGTTACAGTAAAAGATACTATTGAAATGGAACGACTATTTAATGGATTAAAAGATGAAGGTGCCATTTTAATGCCAAAAACGAATATGCCACCATACAGAGAGTTTGCTTGGGTTCAAGATAAGTTTGGAGTAAGTTTTCAATTAGCATTACCTGAGTAAAAGGATTCGCACAGCGTTGAATGATAAAGAAACACTTTTTCTTATGCATGCGTTTTACCTATGTATTTCTATTTTAAGTACACATTAGCATTTTAGTTTCACTCATTTTTAAAATCACAAAGATAATTTGTAACTTAAATGATGCTACGTTATTTAAAAACACGATACTTCGTTTCAATGAACGCATTAAATAATAAATAAACACCTCGCAAAAGAAAGTAGTCCTTTCTTATGGTGAGGTGTTTATTTGTCGACAACTTGATTATGATTGTTTCATTTTTTGAATAAGTTCATAATCAGGTGTAGCATACAAAGTTTTTTGATTGTCATATGTTACAAACCCAGGCTTTGCACCTGATGGTTTGTGCACATTTTTAATTAACGTGTAATCAACAGGTATTTGTCCAGAATTACCAGCTTTTGAAAAATATCCTGCTAACATAGCCGCTTCCTTGATTGTCGTATCACTTGGTGCGTCATTAAATATAACGACATGTGAACCAGGAATATCTTTTGTGTGTAACCATGTGTGAGTTTTTTTAGCTTTTTTATTTGTTAAATAATCATTTTGCTTGTTATTCTTGCCAACATATATATCGTCGCCATCAGTTGATACATAATGTTGTAATTGAATCTGCGCTTTCTTTTTCTTAGTTTGATTTTTACGCTGTTTCATAAAGCCTTGTTCTGCTAATTCATCTCTAATTTCATCAATGTCATGGACAGAAATATGATGTAATTGTTGTTCGATTGTTGAAAAATAATCTATATTGTCTTTCGTCAATTGAATTTGATGTTGTAATTCACGTTCTCTCGTTTTCATACGATTATATTGTTTATAATAATATTGAGCATTTGCTGATGGGGATTTTGTAGGATTTAAAGGAATGACAACTTCTTCATTCGTATAATAATTCAACGCCGTCACTTCTTTATCACCTTGCTTAATTCGATATATATTAGCAGTGATCAATTCACCATATAACTGTTCAGTATCTTTATTTTTAGACTGCTCATATTCTTCAATCAACTTCGCTAATTTATTTTGATATTTGTGCAACTGCTGTTGAACAAATCGAACTAAATCATTCGCACGTTGTTTAACGCGTTCACGTTCGCCACGCGCATCATAAAAACGATCAAGTAAATCATTTAATGAATCGTACGTAACTGTATCATCATTAAATTGATTTAACTTTATAAAATAGAAATCCTCTTTACCTGTTTCATGATTTTTATGAAAAATAGGAGTAGGTGGTAACTTGGTTTCTGCCATAACTTCGTCGAATGCTTCTGGTAATGTTGATGAAGTCATAAATTGACGACGATTAACGATTTCATTCGTAATTAAAGGGCTAAATCCTTCAAACTGATTCAATAATTGTTTAGCAATATTACCTGCGTTAAAATCGATATATTTCAACACCTCTGCACCTGTAATATCATACGGATTCATTTTGTGCTGAGTAGGTGGTGCTTCATAATTAAATCCTGGCATTACTGTACGATAGTGATTCGTATTTGGTGTTAAGTGTTTAAATCCTTCAATTATTTTGCGATTTTCATCTACTAAAATTAAGTTACTATGTTTACCCATAATCTCTAGGATAACAGTGCGGTAAATAGTATCGCCAATTTCATCTTTACTCTTTATATCGATTTCAATGCGACGATCATTACCAATTTGCTTAATCGATTCGATAATACCACCTTCTAAGTGTTTTCTAAAAACACGCGCAAACATGGGTGGATTAAATGGATTATCATATTTTTTAGTAGTCAATTGTAATCTTGAAAAGTTTGGATGGATTGACAATAACAATTGATGGTTTTGTCTATTTTGACGTACAACCATTAGTATCGTGTCATTATCAGGTTGATTGATTTTGTGAACGCGTCCTGTTGTTAAAAATTGTAGAGACTCAACCATTTTCTTTGTAAATAAGCCATCATAAGCCATAATTTATCTTCCACCTTCTTCATATCATTCGTTTCATTTTAACATGATTGTAACTTTTCGGTATAGTTATTGAACCATACATTATGCCACACATTTTACATTATCTAAAAGTTTGCAATTCAATTTATTTAATTAAAATTAATCGTGCAATATAACGATATTGTTAGACTTAATAGAAATTATGGCATGCAATTTCAAATATGCTATACAATATAAAGAACAATGTGATATCATATTTAAATAATAGAAGATTAGCTTAGAGAGGTCGTAAGGCATGGATAATGAAAAAGGATTGTTAATCGTTTTATCAGGACCATCTGGAGTAGGTAAAGGTACTGTTAGAAAACGAATATTTGAAGATCCAAGTACATCATATAAGTATTCTATTTCAATGACAACACGTCAAATGCGTGAAGGTGAAGTTGATGGCGTAGATTACTTTTTTAAAACTAGGGATGCGTTTGAAGCTTTAATCAAAGATGACCAATTTATAGAATATGCTGAATATGTAGGCAACTATTATGGTACACCAGTTCAATATGTTAAAGATACAATGGACGAAGGTCATGATGTATTTTTAGAAATTGAAGTAGAAGGTGCAAAGCAAGTTAGAAAGAAATTTCCAGATGCATTATTTATTTTCTTAGCACCTCCAAGTTTAGATCACTTGAGAGAGCGATTAGTAGGTAGAGGAACAGAATCCGATGAGAAAATACAAAGTCGTATTAACGAAGCACGTAAAGAAGTCGAAATGATGAATTTATACGATTACGTTGTAGTTAATGATGAAGTAGAACTTGCGAAGAATAGAATTCAATGTATTGTAGAAGCTGAGCACTTAAAAAGAGAGCGCGTAGAAGCTAAGTATAGAAAAATGATTTTGGAGGCTAAAAAATAATGTTAAATCCACCATTAAACCAATTAACGTCACAAATTAAATCAAAGTATTTAATTGCAACAACTGCAGCGAAAAGAGCGCGTGAAATTGATGAACAACCTGAAACTGAATTATTAAGTGAATATCATTCATTTAAACCAGTTGGTAGAGCGTTAGAAGAAATTGCTGACGGTAAAATTCGCCCTGTTATTTCAAGCGATTATTATGGTAAAGAATAGTTTCGACCATTAAAAATATGTGAAGCTAGACGTACATCAAATACGTCAAGGCATATCCAAATCAAACGCACCTATGTAGGTGTGTTTTTTTAGTTTATCCAATGATTGATGTTATAATAATACTAAATTTGTATCTATAAAAAAGTAATGAGCATTTGTGCGCATATGATGATGTAAAGCGTAAATGTCATAGTGATATTTAAGGGAGATTAAATATGAAGAAAATATTATTAGCCGTTACAGGTGGCATTGCGGCATATAAAGCAATTGATTTGACAAGTAAGTTAACACAATCTGGGTATGAAGTTCGCGTTATGTTAACGAATCACGCACAAAAATTTGTGACACCATTAGCATTTCAAGCAATAAGTCGAAATGCTGTTTATACAGATACTTTTATAGAAGAAAATCCTTCAGAAATACAGCATATTGCATTAGGTGATTGGGCAGATGCAATCATTGTTGCACCTGCAACGGCAAATACAATTGCAAAATTGAGTGTAGGTATTGCTGATGATTTGGTGACATCAACGTTGCTAGCAACAGAGACACCGAAATTTATTGCGCCTGCTATGAATGTGCATATGTATGAAAATAAACGTACGCAGCAAAATATTAATATTTTAAAAGAAGATGGGTATCATTTTATCGAACCAGGAAGCGGATTTCTAGCATGTGGTTATGTTGCTAAAGGACGTATGGAAGAACCGCTTCAAATCGTTTCTGTTATTGATGCTCATTTTCAAAATAGTAATCGTTTAGCTAATAGTTCATTTCAAGATAAACGCGCATTGGTTACAGCAGGACCAACTATTGAAGTTATCGATCCAGTCAGATTTGTATCCAATCGTTCTTCTGGAAAAATGGGCTATGCAATAGCTGAAGCATTGCGAAATCGAGGAGCTATCGTGACGTTAGTTGCTGGTCCTACAACACTAGAGGATCCAAAAGATATTGAAGTTATTCATGTTCAAAGTGCTGAAGAAATGTTTGAACAAGTGACAAGCCGATTTGACGAACAAGATATTGTTGTAAAAGCAGCAGCCGTATCTGACTATACACCAGTTGATGTATTAGAACATAAGATGAAAAAGCAGGATGGTGATTTATCAGTATCTTTTATACGTACTAAAGACATTCTTAAATATTTAGGTGAACATAAAACATCACAGTATTTAATAGGCTTTGCAGCAGAGACTGAAGATATTGAAAATTATGCACAACAAAAATTACGCAAGAAAAATGCAGATGTGATTATTTCAAATAATGTTGGGGATATGTCTATCGGATTTAGTTCTGATGATAATGAATTGACAATGCATTTTAAAAATAATGAAAAGGTAAATATCAAGAAAGGAAAAAAAGTAGTATTAGCTGCACAAATTTTAGATGAACTAGAAACTAGGTGGCAATAATGATAGCGAAAGTCATAGTCGATGTCGCGTCGAAGAGCGTTGACTTTAAATTTGATTATATAATTCCTGAACAACTCGAATCTGTCATCCAACCTGGTGTGCGTGTGATTGTACCTTTTGGACCAAGAACGATTCAAGGTTATGTAATGGAAGTAACAGCAGAACCTGATGCACAACTTGACGTTTCGAAGTTAAAAAAAATCATAGAAGTGAAAGATATACAACCTGAATTAACATCAGAATTAATAGCTTTAAGTGAGTGGATGGGTTCAACTCATGTCATTAAACGTATTTCTATGCTAGAAGTGATGCTTCCGAGTGCTATTAAAGCGAAGTATAAAAAAGCATTTAAGATGAAAGATGACATAGAGCTACCTTCAGCTTTATTACAAAAATTTGATAAGCATGGTTACTATTATTATAAAGATGCGCAAAAAAATAATGATATTCAATTGCTTATGAAGTTGTTAAAAGATGATATCGTTGAAGAAAAAACGATTCTCACACAAAATATAACTAAAAAAACCAAGCGTGCTGTTCGTGTCATTGAAGGGTATCATCCTGATGAAGTATTAGCTAAGTTGGAGAAAGTTATTAAACAATACGATTTGTATGCTTACTTGTCTGAAGAACAACATAAAACAATATTTTTAACTGATATTGAGGATATGGGCTTTTCAAAATCCAGTTTAGATGGACTTATCAAAAAAGGTTATGTTGAAAAATATGACGCGGTTGTTGATAGAGACCCATTTAAAGATCGTGTTTTCGAACAAGAATCAAAACAGCAATTAACAGAAGATCAATATAAAGCATATGAAGCGATTAAAGCTAAAATTGTAAGCCAAGAGCAAGAAACATTTTTACTTCATGGTGTGACGGGATCAGGTAAAACAGAAGTATATTTACAAACGATAGAAGATGTTTTAAGCCAAGGAAAACAGGCGATGATGTTAGTTCCTGAAATCGCTCTAACACCGCAAATGGTTTTACGCTTCAAACGTCGATTTGGTGATGACGTTGCTGTATTACATTCTGGCTTATCTAATGGGGAACGTTATGATGAGTGGCAAAAAATTAGGGATGGTCGTGCGAGAGTAAGTGTTGGTGCAAGGTCAAGTGTGTTCGCACCTTTCAAAAATTTAGGGTTAATCATCATTGATGAAGAACATGAATCTACATATAAACAAGAAGATTATCCGAGATATCACGCTAGAGAAATTGCCCAATGGCGAAGTGAATATCATCACTGTCCAGTCATTTTAGGAAGTGCAACACCATGTCTTGAAAGTTATGCACGAGCTGAAAAAGGCGTTTATCATTTGCTATCATTACCAAACAGAGTGAACCAACAAGCTTTACCTGAAATTGATATAGTAGACATGCGTGAAGAATTGAGTGAAGGTAATCGGTCAATGTTTTCAAAAGATTTACGTGAAGCCATACAATTAAGATTAGATCGACAGGAACAAGTTGTTTTATTTTTAAATCGACGTGGTTATGCATCGTTTATGTTATGTCGGGATTGTGGATATGTACCGCAATGTCCAAACTGTGATATTTCATTAACGTATCATAAAACGACAGACTTATTAAAATGTCACTATTGTGGTTACCAAGAGACGCCACCGAATCAATGTCCAAATTGTGAGAGTGAACACATTCGACAAGTAGGTACTGGTACTCAGAAAGTTGAAGAACTATTGCAACAAGAATTTGAAGATGCGCGCATAATTAGGATGGATGTAGATACAACCTCAAAGAAAGGTGCACATGAAAAGTTATTGACTGAATTCGAAAAAGGTAACGGTGACATTTTACTAGGTACTCAGATGATTGCGAAAGGATTAGATTATCCAAATATTACTTTAGTTGGTGTGCTGAATGCAGATACAATGTTAAATTTACCTGATTTTCGGGCGAGCGAACGTACTTATCAACTATTAACGCAAGTGGCTGGTAGAGCTGGTCGTCATGAAAAGGCAGGTCAAGTCATCATTCAAACGTATAATCCAGATCATTATTCAATATTGGATGTTCAAAAAAATGATTATTTAACATTTTATCGTCAGGAAATGGAATATCGTAAATTAGGAAAGTATCCACCGTATTATTATTTGATTAATTTCACAATCTCACATAAAGAAATGAAGAAGGTTATGGAAGCATCGCAGCATGTTCATAAAATTTTATTACAGCATTTAACAGAAAAAGCGCTTGTGCTAGGTCCATCTCCGGCAGCACTTGCGAGAATCAACAATGAATTTAGATTCCAAATTTTAGTGAAATATAAAAGTGAACCTGGATTATTACAAGCCATTCAGTTTTTAGATGACTATTACCATGAAAAATTTATAAAAGAAAAATTAGCATTGAAGATTGATATTGATCCGCAGATGATGATGTAACATTACTAATTATTAGAAACAAGTTCAGTATGTACGAGTATTTGAACCAGTGTTTGAATATTTACTTTAAGTACAGAATAAGGGCAGAATATACAACTGTTAACTATTTAAATTAGCAGTTTATATTCTGTCTTTTTATATGGCTTTATAACTTACGTGATTTTGGTTTGATAAGGAATTTATTAGTATTTTCATTTACGAATTCTGATTTTAATGCAAGCGCCATACTTACTGATGAATAAAAGTACTAATGATTAAGCAAACTATTTTTAAATGGCAAATTGAAATAGTGCAAATTTTAAACTTATAAATTAATGGCTATAAACTATTTTATATCTATCTATGTTTTAACTACTTAAATTATTAGACAAAACAATTTTCTTAAATTATCAATTAAAGTATTTAAAAATATTGATGGTTAATGTAAAATATCAATATAAATAAGTTTTTTAAATTTATGTATGTTTATTTGATTCAAACAAAATAACTTAAGAGGAGAAAGTTTATGAAAAAGACACTGGGATGTTTACTTTTAATTATGCTTTTAGTCGTAGCAGGTTGTTCTTTTGGTGGTAATCATAAATTATCATCAAAGAAATCAGAAGAATCAAAACAAGAAACTGTAAAAAAAGAATCGGAAGAAGAGAAAGACCCAGATTTAGAGAAATTTGAAGAAATAGAGAAGAAAATGAAAGGAATTAAAGATGCGCCATCTCTAGATAAGTTGGATCCATTAATGACAGAAAAGTCGTTTACGAATAGTAAAGGGATTCAAGGATGGAAAGATTACAAAGAATTAATGGGTAAAGTGGAACTTGCAGATTATAGATTTACAAAAGATTCAAAAGGATCTTCAATAAAAGATGTTGATGCATTCTTTAAAGGTAAGAAAGGTATAAAAAGGAAAGTGATTGAAACACACGATGATGTAAAACAAGTTGATTATTGGTATGTAGATCCAGGTGGAAAGAAAATTGGCAATTCAAACACACCTGTTTTTTACGCAGAAATTATGACAAAATATAAAGATGGAAAGTTAGTTTATGCATCAGTCGAACCAGGTTCTTACGTAATACATAAAGATGATGCAATTAAATATGACGATTATTCTAAGTTAAAAAAATTAAGTCAACTAACTAAACTTGATCATCCAAAACCAGTTCCATATAGCGTAGCTCAAATCAAATCTTTCGGAGTACCTTTAACAAGCGTTTCATTTATGACACATGGATCAAAGGATACTAAAGATGAAGTGTTGCCGGCATTGGCCTATTTCACTTTTTCGCCAAAAAATTATGAAGACAAGTCTAATCCAGATCCAAAAGTTTTAAATTTAGTACATATGGATTTCTTAAATGCATCTAGTGATTTTGGTAACGCACATTTTGTTGTTTTAAGTAAATATATTAAAGAGTATGAATCAAACTATGAAACAGCGTCAGATGATTCTTTAAAATAGTATTTACTGTGTGAAAAATAAATAGTGTACTACATTAAATAATCGCAATAATAATCCCGATAAACAATCAGCATTACTGCTTATCATATAGAGTTCGTAATATCTATAACTCTATGATTCGCAATTAATAAATGATTGTCATCGGGATTTATTTTTATCAATTTATAATGTAACATTACCATGTTCGTCAGCTGGTTTGAAAACAGTAATTATCGCACTAATAATTGCTAATATATGTGGGATGACTGTCCAAAAGAATATTAAGTGTAGGAAACCTTGCATGTTTTTGCCGGCATAAAATTTATGAATACCAAAACTACCTAAGAACAATGCTAATAAAATATAAATAACTTTGTTTACTTGCATTTCTTTCCCTCCAGTTGAATTGCTTATAATGACATTAACTTCTCTTTTTATTATACCCACTTTTAGTTCAAACATTCTAGTTTAAGCATTTCCAATCATCTAGATTTCAGTTATTCAATCCTTACAATAAATTTAGGATTACACTTCAGTTGCATTGTATTATTTTACGTGTGAAATATACGTAATGAATCACATGACAATCTTTAAATTGAAAAATATACATTCTATGATGTAAGGTCGCATTTTTAATATATTTACGTTATAATGGTTTGATGAATTTTATTGAGGAGTAAGAGCTATGGCGATTAAAAAGTTAGTACCAGCATCGCATCCTATTTTAACGAAAAAAGCGCAAGCAGTTATAAAATTTGATGATTCGTTAAAAAGATTATTACAAGATTTAGAAGATACAATGTATGCACAAGAAGCAGCTGGCTTATGTGCACCTCAAATTAATCAGTCATTGCAAGTGGCAATCATTGATATGGAAATGGAAGGATTATTACAACTTGTTAATCCGAAAATTATTAGTCAATCAAATGAAACGATAACAGACTTAGAAGGTTCAATTACATTGCCAGATGTTTACGGCGAAGTGACAAGAAGTAAAATGATCGTTGTCGAAAGTTATGACGTCAATGGGAACAAAGTTGAACTAACTGCACATGAAGATGTAGCAAGAATGATTTTGCATATTATAGATCAAATGAACGGTATCCCTTTTACAGAACGTGCGGACCGTATTTTAACAGATAAAGAAGTGGAGGCATATTTTATAAATGACTAAAATAATATTTATGGGTACACCAGACTTTTCAACAACTGTTTTAGAAATGCTTATTGCAGAACATGATGTCATTGCAGTCGTAACGCAACCAGATCGACCTGTTGGACGTAAACGTGTTATGACACCACCACCAGTTAAAAAAGTTGCAATGAAATATGATTTACCTGTATATCAGCCTGAAAAACTAAGTGGATCAGAAGAATTAGAACAATTGCTTCAATTAGATGTAGATTTAATTGTAACTGCTGCTTTTGGACAATTATTACCTGAATCATTGTTGGCATTACCAAAACTTGGCGCAATTAATGTACATGCATCATTGTTACCGAAGTATAGAGGTGGTGCACCAATTCATCAGGCAATTATCGATGGTGAACAAGAAACCGGCATAACAATTATGTATATGGTTAAAAAATTAGATGCGGGTAATATTATTTCGCAACAAGCAATTAAAATAGAAGAAAATGATAATGTCGGTACGATGCATGATAAATTAAGTGTATTAGGGGCAGATTTATTAAAAGAAACTTTACCATCTATTATAGAGGGCACAAATGAAAGTGTACCTCAAGATGATGCGCAAGCAACATTTGCTTCCAATATTCGACGCGAAGATGAGCGAATTAGCTGGAATAAACCAGGAAGACAAGTGTTTAATCAAATTCGAGGATTATCACCATGGCCAGTTGCTTATACAACTATGGATGACACTAACTTGAAAATATACGATGCTGAACTCGTTGAGACTAATAAGATAAACGAGCCTGGAACAATTATAGAAACGACTAAAAAAGCCATTATTGTTGCTACAAATGATAATGAAGCTGTTGCAATTAAAGATATGCAATTGGCTGCGAAAAAGAGAATGTTAGCTGCCAATTATTTAAGTGGTGCGCAAAACACACTAGTAGGGAAGAAACTTATATGATAGAAAACGTGAGAAGTCTTGCTTTTGACACGATTCAAGATATATTAAATGAAGGTGCGTATAGTAACTTGCGTATCAATGAAGTGTTGTCAGAAAATGAATTAAATGCAATGGATAAAGCTTTATTTACAGAAATTGTCTACGGAACCGTTAAAAGAAAATATACGTTAGATTTTTATTTAAAGCCTTTTGTGAAAACAAAGATTAAGGCATGGGTTAGGCAATTATTATGGATGAGTATTTATCAATATGTTTATTTAGATAAAGTTCCAAATCATGCCATTATTAATGAAGCAGTTGAAATAGCAAAAGAACGCGGTGGCTATCATAATGGTAATGTCGTAAATGGTATTTTACGTACAATGATGCGTAGTGACTTACCTGATTTTAATGAAATTGCAGATCCTAAAAAAAGAATGGCAATCGAGTATAGTATGCCGAAGTGGATTATAGATCATTGGGCAACACATTATGGTCTCGAAGAAACTGAAACAATCTTACAGTCATTTTTAGAAACGACATCTACAACTGTGCGTGCCAACCTGACGCGAGCATCATTAGATGATATTATTGAAAAGTTGCAAGACGAAGGTTATGACGTTGAAAAAGATCATGACTTACCTTATTGTCTCCATATAGGAGGACAACCAATTATTCATTCTCGTTCATTTAAGGATGGATTCGTTTCAATTCAAGATAAAAGCTCAATGTTTGTTGCGCACATTATGAATGTAGACCGACATGATCACGTATTAGATGCATGTAGTGCACCTGGCGGTAAGGCTTGTCACATTGCTGAAGTTTTAATGCCAGAAGGGCAAGTTGACGCTTCAGATATACATGATCACAAAATAGACTTAATTAATTTTAATATAAAAAAATTACGATTAACAAATATTAAAGCCTTTCAACATGATGCGACAAAACCTTATGATAAAACATACGATAAGATACTTGTTGATGCACCATGTAGCGGATTAGGTGTAATGAGACATAAGCCGGAGATTAAGTATACTCAAAGCAAACAACATATTGAGTCACTAGTTGATTTACAGCTTGAAATATTGGAAAATGTAAAAAACAATGTAAAAATAGGTGGCGAAATCATCTATTCAACATGTACAATAGAGCAACTAGAAAATGAAAACGTGATTTATACGTTTTTGAAAAATAATAAAAACTTCGAATTTGAACCGTTTCAACATCCGATAACTGGAGAGTTGGTCAAAACGTTACAAATCATGCCGCAAGACTTTAATTCAGATGGATTCTTTATCACTAAGATAAAAAGAAAGGACAATTAGGAATGATAACTGCTGAAAAGAAAAAGAAGAATAAATTTCTTCCAAATTTTGACAAGCAATCAATATATTCATTGCGATTTGACGAAATGCAAAACTGGCTCGTTGAACAAGGGCAACAAAAATTTCGAGCGAAACAGATTTTTGAATGGTTATATCAAAAAAGAGTAGATTCGATTGATGAAATGACGAACTTATCGAAAGACTTACGACAGCTCTTAAAAGATAACTTTACTGTTACAACTTTAACAACTGTAGTAAAACAAGAAAGTAAAGACGGTACAATTAAATTCTTATTTGAATTACAAGATGGCTATACAATTGAAACTGTTTTAATGAGACATGATTATGGAAATTCAGTATGTGTAACAACACAAGTAGGTTGTCGTATCGGATGTACGTTTTGTGCTTCTACACTTGGCGGCTTAAAAAGAAACCTTGAAGCTGGCGAAATTGTTTCACAAGTTTTAACAGTTCAAAAAGCCCTTGATGCTACAGAAGAGCGCGTATCTCAAATTGTCATAATGGGTATCGGTGAACCATTTGAAAATTATGATGAAATGATGGACTTTTTAAGAATCGTCAATGATGATAACAGTTTAAATATTGGTGCACGTCACATTACAGTATCAACATCAGGTATCATTCCTAGAATATATGAATTTGCGGATGAAGATATTCAAATTAATTTTGCTGTAAGCTTACACGCCGCAAAAGATGAAGTGCGATCACGCTTGATGCCAATTAACCGTGCATATAATGTTGAGAAGTTAATCGAAGCAATTCAATATTATCAAGAAAAAACAAATCGTCGTGTTACTTTTGAATATGGTCTGTTTGGTGGTGTAAATGACCAACTAGAACATGCAAGAGAATTAGCACATTTAATAAAAGGCTTAAATTGCCATGTTAACTTAATTCCTGTCAACCATGTTCCAGAAAGAAATTATGTAAAAACGGCTAAAAATGATATCTTTAAATTTGAAAAAGAATTAAAGAGACTAGGAATTAATGCCACAATACGTCGTGAACAAGGTTCGGATATTGACGCAGCTTGTGGTCAATTAAGAGCAAAGGAACGACAAGTAGAAACGAGGTAAAGACAAATGCTAGAGGCACAATTTTTTACTGATACTGGACAACATAGAGATAAGAATGAAGATGCGGGTGGTATTTTTTATAATCAAACTAATCAACAACTTTTAGTTCTGTGTGATGGTATGGGCGGCCATAAAGCAGGAGAAGTTGCAAGTAAATTTGTTACAGATGAGTTGAAATCCCGTTTTGAAGCGGAAAATCTTATAGAACAACATCAAGCTGAAAATTGGTTGCGTAATAATATAAAAGATATAAATTTTCAGTTATATCACTATGCACAAGAAAATGCAGAATATAAAGGTATGGGTACAACATGTGTTTGTGCACTTGTTTTTGAAAAATCAGTTGTGATAGCAAATGTCGGTGATTCTAGAGCCTATGTTATTAATAGTCGACAAATTGAACAAATTACTAGTGATCACTCATTTGTTAATCATCTTGTTTTAACGGGTCAAATTACGCCGGAAGAAGCATTTACACATCCACAACGTAATATTATTACAAAGGTGATGGGCACAGATAAACGTGTGAGTCCAGATTTGTTTATTAAGCGATTAAATTTTTATGATTATTTATTATTAAATTCAGATGGATTAACTGATTATGTTAAAGACAATGAAATTAAGCGTTTGTTAGTAAAAGAAGGTACAATAGAAGATCATGGTAATCAATTAATGCAATTGGCATTAGATAACCATTCGAAAGATAACGTTACTTTCATACTCGCGGCTATTGAAGGTGATAAAGTATGATAGGTAAAATAATAAATGAACGATATAAAATTGTAGATAAGCTTGGCGGCGGTGGCATGAGTACCGTTTATCTTGCAGAAGATACGATACTTAACATTAAAGTTGCAATTAAGGCGATTTTTATACCACCTAGAGAAAAAGAAGAAACATTAAAACGTTTTGAACGAGAAGTACATAACTCATCACAGCTATCACATCAAAATATAGTAAGTATGATCGATGTTGATGAAGAAGATGACTGTTACTACTTAGTAATGGAATATATTGAAGGTCCGACTTTGTCTGAGTATATTGAAAGTCATGGGCCATTAAGTGTTGACACGGCGATTAATTTTACGAATCAAATATTGGATGGCATTAAACATGCGCATGATATGCGTATTGTACATAGAGATATTAAGCCACAAAATATATTAATTGACAGCAATAAAACGTTGAAAATATTTGATTTTGGAATTGCTAAAGCTTTAAGTGAGACGTCTTTAACTCAGACTAATCATGTGTTAGGTACTGTGCAGTACTTTTCGCCAGAACAAGCAAAAGGTGAGGCAACGGATGAATGTACAGATATTTATTCTATAGGTATTGTGTTATATGAAATGCTTGTTGGTGAGCCGCCATTTAATGGAGAAACTGCAGTTAGCATTGCGATTAAACATATTCAGGATTCTGTTCCAAATGTGACAACAGATGTACGTAAGGATATTCCGCAATCTTTAAGTAATGTCATTTTACGCGCTACAGAAAAAGACAAAGCGAATCGTTACAAAACAATTCAAGAAATGAAAGATGATTTGAGTAGTGTTTTACATGAAAATCGAGCGAATGAAGATGTCTATGAACTCGATAAAATGAAAACGATAGCGGTACCTTTGAAAAAAGAAGATCTAGCAAAGCATATTAGTGAACATAAGTCGAATCAACCTAAACGTGAAACGACGCAAGTACCTATTGTAAATGGGCCTGCTCATCATCAGCAATTCCAAAAGCCAGAAGGTACGGTGTACGAACCAAAACCTAAAAAGAAATCAACACGAAAGATTGTGCTCTTATCATTAATCTTTTCGTTGTTAATGATTGCACTTGTTTCTTTTGTGGCAATGGCAATGTTTGGTAATAAATACGAAGAGACACCTGATGTAATCGGGAAATCTGTAAAAGAAGCAGAGCAAATATTCAATAAAAACAACCTGAAATTGGGTAAAATTTCTAGAAGTTATAGTGATAAATATCCTGAAAATGAAATTATTAAGACAACTCCCAATACAGGTGAACGTGTTGAACGTGGTGACAGTGTTGATGTTGTTATATCAAAAGGCCCTGAAAAGGTTAAAATGCCAAATGTCATTGGTTTACCTAAGGAGGAAGCCTTGCAGAAATTAAAATCGTTAGGTCTTAAAGATGTTACGATTGAAAAAGTATATAATAATCAAGCGCCAAAAGAATACATTGCAAATCAAAGTGTAACCGCAAATACTGAAATCGCTATTCATGATTCTAATATTAAACTATATGAATCTTTAGGCATTAAGCAAGTTTATGTAGAAGACTTTGAACATAAATCCTTTAGCAAAGCTAAAAAAGCCTTAGAAGAAAAAGGGTTTAAAGTTGAAAGTAAGGAAGAGTATAGTGACGATATTGATGAGGGTGATGTGATTTCTCAATCTCCTAAAGGAAAATCAGTAGATGAGGGGTCAACGATTTCATTTGTTGTTTCTAAAGGTAAAAAAAGCGACTCATCAGATGTCAAAACGACAACTGAATCGGTAGATGTACCATACACTGGTAAAAATGATAAGTCACAAAAAGTTAAAGTTTATATTAAAGATAAAGATAATGACGGTTCAACTGAAAAAGGTAGTTTCGACATTACTAGTGATCAACGTATAGACATTCCTTTAAGAATTGAAAAAGGAAAAACAGCAAGTTATATTGTTAAAGTTGACGGTAAAACTGTAGCTGAAAAAGAAGTCAGCTATGATGAAGTTTAAATATAATTGTAATAAGTGTACCGAGGTTTCTATTTGGAAGTCTCGGTATTTTTTGTTGAGATTGCGGTAGTTTTAAAATGCTTTATGACATCATATACAGGTGAGCATTGTCTATCAATTCTGTTTCACTCCCACAATATTTATATCATTTGAAATGATCATTTATATATTAATTTTCCAGTCTTTGATATAATAAATGCAGTAAAATTAATCGAGAGGTGCCATTTTGAAGACAGGTCGAATAGTGAAATCAATTAGTGGGGTATATCAAGTAGACGTTAATGGCGAACGTTTCAATACAAAACCACGAGGATTATTTAGAAAGAAAAAATTTTCACCAGTAGTTGGAGATATAGTGGAATTTGATGTACAAAACATTAATGAAGGCTATATTCATCAAGTGTATGAGCGAAAAAATGAGTTGAAAAGACCACCTGTAAGTAATATAGATACACTAGTAATTGTAATGAGTGCTGTCGAGCCAAATTTTTCAACGCAATTATTAGATCGATTTTTAGTTATTGCACATTCGTATCAGTTAGATGCGAGAGTTTTGGTGACTAAAAAAGATAAAACACCAATTGAAAAGCAGCTTGAAATTAATGAGTTGTTGAAAATATATGAAAATATTGGCTATGAGACTGAATTTATTGGAAATGATGATGATCGAAAAAAAATTGTAGAAGCTTGGCCAGCAGGACTTATAGTACTTAGTGGTCAATCAGGTGTCGGTAAGTCCACTTTCTTAAATCATTATCGTCCAGAACTTAATCTTGAGACAAATGATATATCAAAATCATTAAATCGAGGAAAGCATACTACAAGACATGTCGAACTATTCGAACGTCAAAACGGTTATATTGCAGACACACCTGGATTCAGTGCTTTAGATTTTGATCATATAGATAAAGATGAAATAAAAGATTATTTTCTTGAATTAAATCGATATGGTGAAACATGTAAGTTTAGAAATTGTAATCATATCAAAGAACCTAATTGTAATGTTAAGCATCAATTAGAGATAGGGAATATTGCGCAATTTAGATACGACCATTATTTACAACTATTTAATGAAATTTCAAATAGAAAGGTTAGATATTAAATGACAAAACTATATCCATCATTATTATCTGTTGATTTTTTGGATTTACAACATGAATTAAAACGACTTGAAGAAGCAGGTGTCGACGGAGTTCATTTTGATGTTATGGATGGTCAATTTGTGCCTAATATATCTATTGGTTTACCAATATTAGATGCAGTGAGAAAAGGCACAACATTACCTATAGACGTACATTTGATGATTGAAAATCCAGAAAAGTATATTGCATCATTTGCAGAACATGGTGCCGATATGATTTCAATTCATGTCGAATCAACGCCTCATATCCATCGTGCTATTCAAATGATTAAACATTTAGATAAAAAAGCTGGTGTAGTAATTAATCCTGGTACACCAATATCACAAATTGAACCTATTTTAGACATTGTTGATTATGTACTAGTGATGACAGTTAACCCAGGGTTTGGTGGTCAATCATTTATTGATCAATGCGTAGAAAAAATAGCGGGTCTTAATGCTATTAAAATGGAACGTCAATTAAACTTTGATATTGAAGTTGATGGAGGCGTAAATACCGATACAGCGAAAGTTTGTGTTGAAAATGGTGCTACAATGTTAGTAACAGGTTCATTTTTCTTTAAACAAGAGGATTATAAAAAAGTCACACAAGCATTGAAAGGTTGAGTGTATATGCATATAAATTTATTATGTTCTGATCGACACTTGCCGCAAGATATTTGGGCCAAAAGTAATGAAGGTAAATGGGGCGGCGTTGATAGAGGTGCTTTGATTTTATTGAAGCATCAAATTATCCCTTTTTTCTCAGTGGGAGACTTTGATTCAGTCAGTAAAGAAGAACGCCAACTTCTAACAGAACAGTTACAAATCAAACCAGTTCAAGCTGAAAAAGCTGATACGGATTTAGCTTTAGCGGTTGATAAAGCTGTTGCACTTGGGTTTGATAG
Organism: Staphylococcus sp. EG-SA-17; assembly: GCF_017151845.1. Taxonomy (NCBI): domain Bacteria; kingdom Bacillati; phylum Bacillota; class Bacilli; order Caryophanales; family Staphylococcaceae; genus Staphylococcus; species Staphylococcus sp. EG-SA-17. The sequence goes on along the minus strand of NZ_JACVZO010000005.1, from coordinate 78,065 downwards.
TATTACAATTTATGGTGCAACAGGCGGACGATTAGATCACTTTTTTGGGGCAATTCAGTTATTATTGAAAAAAGCATATTATAAACATGATGTTCATATAGAAGTTATCGATCAACAAAATAAAATTGAATTATTACCTAAAGGTCAACATACAGTTGAAAAAGATAAGAGTTATCCGTACATTTCATTTATACCGATGACTGATGATGTAGAACTTTCTCTAGCAGGTTTTAAATATAATTTAGCTAGACAAATGCTTAATATAGGTTCTACTTTAACTATTTCAAATGAAATTGAGTCTTTGCAAGCGAAAGTAACTGTACATGATGGGTTGATTTTGCAAATTAGAAGTACAGATTTAAATTAAGTATATTCAAATTTGTGAGGATTTTTAATAAAGTGACGTTTATAGATAGAATTTATAACATAATAATAGATGAATCACGCTGTAATTAATGAAGATTATGGCGTGATTTATTATCGAAAGGAAAATTGTAGGTCCTAGTACATTGATTTATGTGCCAAAATCGATATTGAACCCATAAGTCCAATTTGACAGAGAACCATTATTAAACGTATTAACCAAATTATATTGATAGTTCGAATTTCACTATGAACCATTATGTATTGTTTGGTAACAAAAAAAGAACTAAGAGGTTGAGCTCTTAGTTCTTAAGTAAATGTGTCCTCCACATAAGGTCACATTTTTTATGTGCAATATATTTATTAAACTCTAGTTACTTTACCAGATTTTAAAGCACGTGCAGAAACCCAAACTTTTTTAGGTTTACCGTCAACTAGGATTCTAACTTTTTGAAGGTTAGCGTTCCATCTACGTTTAGTAGAGTTTAAAGCGTGTGAACGTCTGTTACCAGTCGAAGCTTTACGACCTGTTACGAAACATTGTTTACCCATATGAGTACCTCCTTTAATAAATATAAATACACATAACTACTTATATACTTAACTAAGATAGCATAGTTTCATTTGAAAAACAATGAATAATTTTCACATAAAAGTCAAAAATACTGAGTTTTGTGATATAATTGTAGACTGTGAAGTTATGTAGTATGATATTTTAGAGAAATAAGTGAATGAAACATTTAAACTTTTTATTTAATGATACTACATCTATTAAAAGAAAACGCCTATAGATAATCGTCATGAGTGTAAATTCAGTTTACTCAAAATATAATAGGTGATTTAAGCGTAAGTCATTCTGATAAGTTGTACTATTGATATTTTATAAAAATAATCAATGAAACTTAAAGCGTTTATGACTACACTAAGTGGTAAAATTTTAAAAGTGATTAGGGAAAACGAATAATAAACTTTGAAATTTAGGAGGGACAAAGATATGACATTAGAGATTTCAAATGATTACGGTAAAATTGATATTTCAAACGAAGTGATTGCTTCGGTTGTAGGTGGAAAAGCCGTTGAATGTTATGGTATTGTAGGTATGGCATCTAGACAACAAGTTAGAGATGGTATTGCGGAAATACTAGGACATGAAAATTATGCTAAAGGCATCAAAGTAACTGAAAATAATGGCGTAGTGAATATAGATATGTACATTATTGTAAGTTACGGTGTGAAAATATCTGAAGTTGCCAATAATGTACAATCAACAGTGAAATATACTTTGGAAAAATCACTTAATGTATCAGTAAATTCAATCAATATATATGTACAAGGTGTACGTGTGAATAATACAGGCAAGAAAGCTTAGGAGGACAACTTGAAATGATTAGCAAAATTAATGGTAAATTATTTGCCGATATGATTATACAAGGGGCACAAAATTTATCTAACAATGCAGATTTGGTAGATTCTTTGAATGTGTATCCAGTGCCAGATGGTGATACAGGAACAAATATGAATCTTACTATGACTTCAGGTCGCGAAGAAGTAGAGAATAATTTGTCGAAAAATATCGGCGAATTAGGTAAAACATTCTCGAAAGGTTTACTAATGGGTGCAAGAGGTAACTCTGGTGTCATCTTGTCACAATTATTCAGAGGATTTTGTAAAAATATTGAAAGTGAATCTGAAATTAACTCAAAATTGTTAGCTGAAAGTTTTCAAGCTGGTGTTGAAACGGCATATAAAGCTGTTATGAAACCAGTTGAAGGTACAATACTTACAGTTGCAAAAGATGCTGCGCAAGCCGCAGTAGAAAAAGCAAATAATACTGAAGATTGTATAGAATTAATGGAGTACATTATTGTAAAAGCCAATGAATCACTTGAAAACACACCAAACTTATTAGCTGTACTTAAAGAAGTTGGTGTTGTTGATAGTGGTGGTAAAGGTTTGTTATGCGTTTACGAAGGATTCTTAAAAGCGCTTAAAGGTGAAAAAGTTGAAGCCAAAGTTGCAAAGATAGATAAAGATGAATTTGTACATGATGAACATGATTTCCATGGTGTAATTAATACTGAAGATATTATTTATGGCTATTGTACCGAAATGATGGTTCGTTTTGGAAAGAATAAAAAAGCCTTTGATGAACAAGAATTCAGGCAAGATATGAGTCAATTTGGTGATTCTTTATTAGTCATTAATGATGAAGAAATTGTGAAAGTTCACGTGCATACCGAACACCCAGGTAAAGTGTTTAATTATGGTCAACAATATGGTGAATTAATTAAACTTAAGGTTGAAAATATGAGAGAACAGCACCGTGAAGTGATTCGAAAAGAACAGCACACGGCTAAACCGAAAATGGAAACGGTTGAAACAGCAATTATTACTATTTCTATGGGTGAAGGTATTTCAGAGATATTTAAATCAATGGGTGCCACACATATCATTAGTGGTGGACAAACGATGAATCCTTCTACAGAAGATATCGTTAAAGTCATTGAACAATCAAAATGTAAACGTGCAATTATTTTACCAAATAATAAAAATATCTTAATGGCAAGTGAACAAGCAGCGAGTATTGTTGATGCAGAAGCAGTTGTTATTCCAACGAAATCTATTCCTCAAGGTATAAGCGCACTATTCCAATATGATGTGGACGCAACACTTGAAGAAAATAAAGCGCAAATGGCTGATTCAGTAAATAACGTTAAATCTGGTTCATTAACGTACGCTGTTCGTGATACGAAAATTGATGGCGTTGAGATAAAAAAAGACGCGTTTATGGGCTTGATTGAAGATAAGATTGTAAGCAGCCAAAGTGATCAATTAACAACGGTTACTGAGTTGTTAAATGAGATGTTAGCAGAAGATAGTGAAATATTGACTGTGATTATTGGTCAAGATGCAGAGCAAGAAGTTACAGATAACATGATAAACTGGATCGAAGAGCAATATCCAGATGTAGAAGTGGAAGTTCATGAAGGTGGACAACCAATTTATCAATATTTCTTTTCAGTAGAATAAAAATTTAAAATAAAAAACTACCAATGATAAATCATCAGTTGGTAGTTTTTTATTTTGCTATTTTAGTGTTATTGCGGGTTAAAAGTATCATTCTCGAGTTGCTAACAATGTCATGTTCAACTTAGTCATGATAAAATAAATAACATACAAAATGATACGTAAAATCAAATAAAACATAGGTGATTTATTTTGGCTAAAGTAAACTTAATAGAAAGTCCATATTCTCTTTTACAATTAAAAGGTATAGGTCCTAAGAAAATAGAAGCATTGCAACAACTAAATATTCATACAGTGGAAGATCTTGTTCTTTATTTGCCAACTAGATATGAAGATAATACAGTGATTGATTTGAATCAAGCAGAAGATCAATCTAACGTTACGATAGAAGGACAAGTATATACAGCTCCAGTTGTTGCATTTTTTGGAAGAAATAAATCAAAATTAACCGTTCATTTAATGGTAAATAATATTGCTGTCAAATGTATTTTTTTCAATCAACCGTATTTAAAAAAGAAAATCGAATTAAATCAAACTATAACTGTTAAAGGTAAGTGGAATAGGGTTAAACAGGAAATTACTGGTAATAGGGTTTTCTTTAATTCACAAGGGACACAAACTCAAGAAAACGCAGATGTTCAATTAGAACCAGTCTATCGTATTAAGGAAGGTATTAAACAAAAGCAAATACGAGACCAAATTAGACAAGCGTTAAATGATGTGACAATTCATGAATGGTTAACTGATGAACTAAGAGAAAAATATAAATTAGAGACCTTGGACTTTACTTTGAACACGTTACATCATCCAAAAAGTAAAGAGGATTTATTACGTGCTCGTAGAACCTATGCATTTACTGAACTGTTTTTATTCGAATTACGTATGCAATGGCTAAATAGATTAGAAAAGTCATCTGACGAAGCAATTGAAATTGATTATGACTTAGACCAAGTTAAATCATTTATTGATCGTTTACCTTTTGAACTAACTGAAGCACAGAAATCCAGTGTTAATGAAATTTTTAGAGATTTAAAAGCACCAATACGTATGCATCGATTACTTCAAGGTGATGTAGGTTCAGGAAAAACAGTTGTTGCTGCAATTTGTATGTATGCATTAAAAACGGCTGGTTATCAATCAGCATTGATGGTACCAACTGAAATTTTAGCAGAGCAACATGCTGAAAGTTTAATGGCTTTATTTGGAGATTCTATGAACGTTGCATTGTTAACTGGGTCAGTAAAAGGTAAGAAACGAAAAATACTTTTAGAACAACTTGAAAATGGTACGATTGATTGTTTAATTGGAACTCATGCATTGATTCAAGATGATGTGATTTTCCATAATGTTGGTTTAGTAATTACAGATGAACAACATCGATTTGGTGTGAATCAACGCCAGCTTTTAAGAGAAAAAGGTGCAATGACAAATGTGTTATTTATGACAGCAACCCCGATACCAAGAACACTAGCAATATCAGTTTTTGGTGAGATGGATGTGTCTTCAATTAAACAATTACCAAAAGGTCGTAAACCTATCATTACTACTTGGGCAAAGCATGAGCAATACGATAAAGTTTTGATGCAAATGACTTCAGAGTTGAAAAAAGGTCGTCAAGCATATGTCATTTGCCCGCTTATAGAAAGTTCTGAGCATCTCGAAGATGTTCAAAATGTTGTCGCATTGTACGAGTCTTTACAACAGTATTATGGTGTTTCCCGTGTAGGGTTATTGCATGGTAAGTTGTCTGCCGATGAAAAAGATGAGGTCATGCAAAAGTTTAGCAATCATGAGATAGATGTTTTAGTTTCTACTACTGTTGTTGAAGTAGGTGTTAATGTACCGAATGCAACTTTTATGATGATTTATGATGCGGATCGCTTTGGATTATCAACTTTACATCAGTTACGCGGTCGTGTAGGTAGAAGTGACCAGCAAAGTTACTGTGTTTTAATTGCATCCCCTAAAACAGAAACAGGAATTGAAAGAATGACAATTATGACACAAACAACGGATGGATTTGAATTGAGTGAACGAGACTTAGAAATGCGTGGTCCTGGAGATTTCTTTGGTGTTAAACAAAGTGGATTGCCAGATTTCTTAGTTGCCAATTTAGTTGAAGATTATCGTATGTTAGAAGTTGCTCGTGATGAAGCAGCTGAACTTATTCAATCTGGCGTATTCTTTGAAAATACGTATCAACATTTACGTCATTTTGTTGAAGAAAATTTATTACATCGTAGTTTTGACTAATTGCCATGCTGATTTGTCAATTTGAGTGCAACACTTCGTTAATTGAGTGATATGACACTTGAACTATTTAAATGTAAAGTGGTATTTTAACAATTTATAAATTTTCGACTAAATAATAGCTAAATAATACAGTTATTTGTTGAGTCGGTTAAATAGAAAGTGTTATGATATGTGAGGAATGTTTAAGACTAGGTACTAAAAAATGAGGGGTGAGACGTTGAAACTAAAGAAAGATAAACGTAGAGAAGCAATCAGACAACAAATTGATAGCAATCCCTTCATCACAGACCATGAACTAAGCGACTTATTTCAAGTGAGTATACAAACAATTCGTTTAGATCGCACTTATTTAAACATACCAGAATTAAGGAAGCGTATTAAATTAGTTGCTGAAAAGAATTATGACCAAATAAGTTCTATTGAAGAACAAGAATTTATTGGTGATTTGATTCAAGTCAATCCAAATGTTAAAGCGCAATCAATTTTAGATATTACATCGGATTCTGTTTTTCATAAAACTGGAATTGCGCGTGGTCATGTGCTGTTTGCTCAGGCAAATTCATTATGTGTTGCGCTAATTAAGCAACCAACAGTTTTAACTCATGAGAGTAGCATTCAATTTATTGAAAAAGTAAAATTAAATGATACGGTAAGAGCAGAAGCACGAGTTGTAAATCAAACTGCAAAACATTATTACGTCGAAGTAAAGTCATATGTTAAACATACATTAGTTTTCAAAGGAAATTTTAAAATGTTTTATGATAAGCGAGGATAAAATTATGGTTAAATTAGCAATTGATATGATGGGTGGCGACAATGCGCCTGATATCGTATTAGAAGCCGTACAAAAGGCTGTTGAAGACTTTAAAGATCTAGAAATTATACTTTTCGGTGACGAAAAAAAGTATAATCTGAACCATGAACGAATCGAATTTAGACATTGTTCTGAAAAGATTGAAATGGAAGATGAGCCTGTTAGAGCGATTAAACGTAAAAAAGATAGCTCAATGGTAAAAATGGCTGAAGCTGTGAAATCTGGTGAAGCAGATGGATGTGTGTCAGCAGGTAATACTGGTGCTTTAATGTCAGCTGGTTTATTCATTGTTGGACGTATTAAAGGTGTAGCTAGACCGGCTTTAGTAGTAACATTGCCAACGATTGATGGAAAAGGTTTTGTCTTTTTAGACGTTGGTGCAAATGCTGATGCTAAACCTGAACACTTATTACAGTATGCGCAACTAGGGGATATTTATGCTCAAAAAATTAGAGGTATTGATAATCCGAAAATCTCATTATTAAATATAGGAACCGAGCCAGCTAAAGGTAATAGTTTAACGAAAAAATCATATGAGTTATTAAATCATGATCATTCATTGAATTTTGTTGGGAATATTGAAGCGAAGACATTAATGGATGGCGATACAGATGTTGTAGTTACCGATGGCTATACAGGGAACATGGTCCTTAAAAATTTAGAAGGTACTGCAAAATCAATCGGTAAAATGTTAAAAGATACGATTATGAGTAGTACTAAAAATAAATTAGCAGGTGCAATATTGAAGAAAGATTTAGCTGAATTCGCTAAAAAGATGGACTACTCAGAATACGGTGGTTCCGTATTATTAGGATTGGAAGGTACTGTAGTTAAAGCACACGGTAGTTCAAATGCTAAAGCTTTTTATTCTGCAATTAGACAAGCGAAAATCGCAGGAGAACAAAATATTGTACAAACAATGAAAGAGACTGTAGGTGAATCAAATGAGTAAAACAGCAATTATTTTTCCGGGACAAGGTGCCCAAAAAGTTGGTATGGCACAAGATTTGTTTAACAACAATGATCAAGCAACTGAAATTTTAACTTCAGCAGCGAACACATTAGACTTTGATATTTTAGAGACAATGTTTACTGATGAAGAAGGTAAATTGGGTGAAACTGAAAACACGCAACCAGCTTTATTGACGCATAGTTCGGCATTATTAGCAGCGCTAAAAAATTTGAATCCTGATTTTACTATGGGGCATAGTTTAGGTGAATATTCAAGTTTAGTTGCAGCTGACGTATTATCATTTGAAGATGCAGTTAAAATTGTTAGAAAACGTGGTCAATTAATGGCGCAAGCATTTCCTACTGGTGTAGGAAGCATGGCTGCAGTATTGGGATTAGATTTTGATAAAGTCGATGAAATTTGTAAGTCATTATCATCTGATGACAAAATAATTGAACCAGCAAACATTAATTGCCCAGGTCAAATTGTTGTTTCAGGTCACAAAGCTTTAATTGAAGAGCTAGTAGAAAAAGGTAAATCATTAGGTGCAAAACGTGTCATGCCTTTAGCAGTATCTGGACCATTCCATTCATCGCTAATGAAAGTGATTGAAGAAGATTTTGCAAGTTACATTAATCAATTTGAATGGCGTGATGCTAAGTTTCCTGTAGTTCAAAATGTAAATGCGCAAGGTGAAACCGACAAAGAAGTAATTAAATCTAATATGGTCAAGCAATTATATTCACCAGTACAATTCATTAACTCAACAGAATGGCTAATAGACCAAGGTGTTGATCATTTTATTGAAATTGGTCCTGGAAAAGTTTTATCTGGCTTAATTAAAAAAATAAATAGAGATGTTAAGTTAACATCAATTCAAACTTTAGAAGATGTGAAAGGATGGAATGAAAATGACTAAGAGTGCTTTAGTAACAGGTGCATCAAGAGGAATTGGACGTAGTATTGCGTTACAATTAGCAGAAGAAGGATATAATGTAGCAGTAAACTATGCAGGCAGCAAAGAGAAAGCTGAAGCAGTAGTCGAAGAAATCAAAGCTAAAGGTGTTGACAGTTTTGCGATTCAAGCAAATGTTGCCGATGCTGATGAAGTTAAAGCAATGATTAAAGAAGTAGTTAGCCAATTTGGTTCTTTAGATGTTTTAGTAAATAATGCAGGTATTACTCGCGATAATTTATTAATGCGTATGAAAGAACAAGAGTGGGATGATGTTATTGACACAAACTTAAAAGGTGTATTTAACTGTATCCAAAAAGCAACACCACAAATGTTAAGACAACGTAGTGGTGCTATCATCAATTTATCAAGTGTTGTTGGAGCAGTAGGTAATCCGGGACAAGCAAACTATGTTGCAACAAAAGCAGGTGTTATTGGTTTAACTAAATCTGCGGCTCGTGAATTAGCATCTCGTGGTATCACTGTAAATGCAGTTGCACCTGGTTTTATTGTTTCTGATATGACAGATGCCTTAAGTGATGAGCTTAAAGAACAAATGTTGACTCAAATTCCGTTAGCACGTTTTGGTCAAGACACAGATATTGCTAATACAGTAGCGTTCTTAGCATCAGACAAAGCAAAATATATTACAGGTCAAACAATCCATGTAAATGGTGGAATGTACATGTAATATATTTGAGCTAAAGCTCAAGATAAAGACGTAGTAATCAATAAATTGATAACAGGGATAGAGGTACGCCTGAGCTAAAGCTCATTGACGCAGTGGTTGACTGGTCATCCGATGGAGAATTGCCTGACCTAGTCAACTTTGCGGGGGGAATTCTAAGTAACCTAGATAAGGTTCCAGAATTTCTCCCTAAGAAACACTAATCAATAAATTGATAAGAAGATTAGAGGAACGCTTGAGCTAAAGCTCATGCATAAGAAACAGTAATCAATAAATTGATAACTGGGATAGAGGTACGCCTGAGCTAAAGCTCATGCATAAGAAACAGTAATCAATAAATTGATAACTGTTTCTAAAATTTCTACTTGTTTTTTAGAATTTAAAATGGGAAAATATAATAGTCTATGTATAGGCATTTTTAAAGGAGGTGAATCGACGTGGAAAATTTCGATAAAGTAAAAGATATCATCGTTGACCGTTTAGGTGTAGACGCTGATAAAGTAACTGAAGATGCATCTTTCAAAGATGATTTAGGCGCTGACTCACTTGATATCGCTGAATTAGTAATGGAATTAGAAGACGAGTTTGGTACTGAAATTCCTGATGAAGAAGCTGAAAAAATCAACACTGTTGGTGATGCTGTTAAATTTATTAACAGTCTTGAAAAATAATAAATCTTACATCTGGGTCGTCAGTATTGTCGACTCAGTTTTTTTCTTTAATTATCAATAGTTTTAACGTAAAATTAAAGATGATTCAAGAGCAACACATAAAGGAGATAAAATAATGTCTAAACAAAAGAAAAGTGAGATAGTTAATCGTTTTAGAAAGCGCTTTGATACTAAAATGACAGAGTTAGGCTTTACTTATCAAAATATTGATTTATACCAACAAGCATTTTCGCATTCGAGTTTTATTAATGATTTTAATATGAATCGTTTAGACCATAATGAGCGTTTAGAGTTTTTGGGTGATGCGGTATTAGAATTGACGGTTTCACGATATTTATTTGATAAACATCCCAACTTGCCAGAAGGGAATTTAACAAAAATGCGTGCCACTATTGTATGTGAGCCCTCACTTGTAATATTTGCGAATAAAATTGGATTGAACGAAATGATTTTACTTGGTAAAGGTGAAGAGAAAACAGGGGGACGTACAAGACCATCATTAATATCAGATGCATTCGAAGCATTTATTGGGGCATTGTATTTGGATCAAGGACTAGATATAGTTTGGAAATTTGCTGAGAAAGTTATTTTCCCACATGTAGAACAAAATGAGTTATTAGGAGTGGTAGATTTTAAAACACAATTCCAAGAATATGTGCACCAGCAAAATAAAGGTGATGTAACCTATAATTTAATAAAAGAAGAGGGACCGGCACATCATCGTCTATTCACTTCAGAAGTTATTCTGCAAGGGGAAGCAATAGCTGAAGGTAAAGGGAAAACGAAAAAAGAATCAGAACAACGTGCTGCTGAAAGTGCCTATAAGCAATTAAAACAAATTAAATAGAAATTTATATGATACGACATATAGGTGTTCGATTTAGGATTTAAGGAAGAATTTTTAATATTTTATGGAACAACTTCGAAATTTAATATACAAATATTAAAATATCGTATACATGTGTTCTTTAAAATTGTGATAAGGAGTTTAGGATGGTTTATTTAAAATCAATAGATGCCATTGGATTTAAGTCTTTTGCAGATCAAACCAATGTTCAATTCGATAAAGGTGTAACTGCAATTGTTGGTCCAAATGGAAGCGGTAAAAGTAATATTACAGATGCTATTAAATGGGTGTTGGGTGAACAATCGGCTAAATCATTACGTGGCTCAAAAATGGAAGATATTATCTTCTCAGGTGCAGAACATCGCAAAGCTCAAAATTATGCTGAAGTACAGTTAAGATTAGATAATCATTCTAAAAAGCTCAGTGTTGATGAAAACGAAGTTATTGTAACAAGAAGATTGTATCGAAGTGGTGAAAGTGAGTACTACATAAATAATGACCGTGCAAGATTAAAAGATATTGCCGATTTATTTTTAGATTCTGGATTGGGAAAAGAAGCATATAGCATTATCTCGCAAGGTAGAGTTGATGAAATACTAAATGCTAAACCAATTGATAGACGTCAAATTATTGAAGAATCGGCTGGTGTACTTAAATATAAAAAACGTAAAGCTGAATCATTAAATAAACTTGACCAAACAGAAGATAATTTAACGAGAGTAGAAGACATTTTATATGATTTGGAAGGTCGTGTAGAACCTCTAAAAGAGGAGGCAGCTATAGCTAAAGAATATAAGACACTTTCACACCAAATGAAACATAGTGACATTGTAGTTACAGTGCACGATATTGATCAATATACAAATGACAATAGACAATTAGATCAACGTTTAAATGATTTACAAGGTCAACAAGCAAATAAAGAAGCTGACAAGCAACGTTTAAGCCAACAAATTCAACAATATAAAGGTAAACGTCATCAACTTGATAATGATGTTGAATCGCTTAATTATCAATTAGTAAAAGCTACGGAAGCCTTTGAAAAATATACGGGACAATTAAATGTTTTAGAAGAACGTAAGAAAAATCAATCTGAAACAAATGCACGATATGAAGAAGAACAAGAAAATTTAATGGAGCTTTTAGAAAATATATCAAATGAGATTTCTGAAGCTCAAGATACTTATAAGTCTCTGAAAAGTAAACAAAAAGAACTCAATGCTGTCATTCGTGAACTTGAAGAACAACTATATGTTTCAGACGAAGCACATGATGAAAAATTGGAAGAAATTAAAAACGAATACTATACATTAATGTCAGAGCAATCAGATGTTAACAATGATATTCGTTTTTTAAAGCATACTATAGAAGAGAATGAGGCTAAAAAATCAAGACTAGATTCTCGATTAGTTGAAGTTTTTGAGCAATTGAAAGATATTCAGGGTCAAATAAAAACGACAAAAAAAGAATATCAACAGACCAACAAAGAACTTTCTGCTGTAGATAAAGAAATTAAAAATATAGAAAAAGATCTCACTGATACAAAAAAAGCACAAAATGAATACGAAGAGAAATTGTATCAAGCATATCGATATACCGAAAAAATGAAAACACGTATTGATAGTTTGGCAACGCAAGAGGAAGAATATACTTATTTTTTCAATGGCGTCAAACATATTTTGAAAGCTAAAAATAAAGAATTAAAGGGTATTCATGGTGCAGTTGCGGAAATTATTGATGTGCCATCTAAATTAACTCAGGCAATTGAAACAGCATTAGGTGCTTCATTACAACATGTCATTGTAGATTCAGAAAAAGATGGACGCCAGGCTATTCAATTTTTAAAAGAACGTAATTTAGGTCGTGCGACGTTTTTACCATTAAATGTTATACAGAGTAGAGTGGTAGCGACTGATATTAAATCTATTGCTAAAGAGGCAAACGGATTTATTAGTATCGCTTCGGAAGCAGTTAAAGTAGCACCAGAATATCAAAATATTATCGGGAATTTATTAGGTAATACGATTATCGTTGATCATTTAAAGCATGCAAATGAATTGGCACGTGCGATTAAATATCGAACTCGTATTGTTACTTTGGAAGGTGATATTGTAAATCCTGGTGGTTCTATGACTGGTGGTGGCGCTCGTAAGTCAAAAAGTATTCTGTCTCAAAAAGACGAGTTGACAACAATGAGACACCAATTAGAAGATTACTTGCGTCAAACAGAATCATTTGAACAACAATTTAAAGAGTTGAAGATAAAAAGTGATCAATTAAGTGAACTGTATTTTGAAAAAAGTCAAAAGCATAATACACTTAAAGAGCAAGTGCATCATTTTGAAATGGAGCTCGATAGATTAACTACACAAGAAACACAAATAAAAAATGATCATGAAGAATTCGAATTTGAAAAAAATGATGGTTATACGAGTGACAAAAGTCGACAAACTTTGAGTGAAAAAGAAACTCATCTAGAAAGTATTAAAGCATCTTTAAAACGACTAGAAGATGAAATTGAACGCTACACAAAACTTTCTAAAGAAGGTAAGGAAAGCGTTACTAAAACACAACAAACCTTACATCAGAAACAATCTGATCTTGCTGTGGTTAAAGAGCGTATTAAAACACAACAACAGACAATAGATCGATTAAATAATCAAAATCAACAAACTAAACATCAATTAAAAGATGTTAAAGAAAAAATTGCATTCTTTAATTCGGATGAAGTGATGGGCGAACAAGCTTTTCAAAATATTAAAGATCAAATTAATGGTCAACAAGAAACGAGAACACGCTTATCTGATGAATTAGATAAATTGAAACAACAACGTATTGAGTTGAATGAACAAATCGATGCGCAAGAAGCTAAACTACAAGTTTGTCACCAAGATATTTTAGCTATCGAAAATCACTACCAAGATATTAAAGCTGAACAATCAAAGCTAGATGTATTAATTCATCATGCGATAGATCATTTAAATGATGAATATCAATTGACTGTTGAACGTGCGAAATCTGAATATACGAGTGATGAATCGATTGACGCATTACGTAAAAAAGTTAAGTTAATGAAGATGTCGATTGATGAACTAGGTCCTGTAAACTTAAATGCAATTGAACAATTTGAAGAGTTAAATGAACGTTATACATTTTTAAGTGAACAACGTACAGATCTTCGTAAAGCTAAAGAAACATTAGAGCAAATTATAAGTGAAATGGATCAAGAGGTTACTGAAAGATTTAAAGAAACTTTCCATGCTATTCAAGGACATTTTACAGCTGTGTTCAAACAATTGTTTGGTGGAGGCGATGCAGAATTGCAATTAACTGAAGCCGATTATTTAACAGCTGGTATTGATATTGTGGTACAACCACCGGGTAAAAAGTTGCAACATTTATCGTTACTAAGTGGTGGTGAGCGTGCATTAACTGCTATTGCTTTACTATTTGCAATTTTAAAAGTAAGATCTGCACCTTTTGTTATATTAGATGAGGTTGAAGCTGCATTAGATGAAGCGAATGTTATTAGATACGCAAAATATTTAAATGAGTTATCAGACGAAACACAATTCATTGTTATTACACACCGTAAAGGAACAATGGAATTTGCTGATAGGTTATACGGTGTGACAATGCAAGAATCAGGTGTTACTAAACTTGTGAGTGTGAATTTAAATACAATAGATGATGTGTTGAAGGAGGAGCAATAATGAGCTTTTTTAAACGCTTAAAAGATAAATTTGCAACAAATAAAGAAAATGAAGAAGTTAAATCCTTAACAGAAGAACAAGGTCAAGACAAATTAGAAGATACACATTCTGAAGGTTCAACGCAGGACGTAAATGATTTAGCAGAAAATGCTGAAGTGAAAAAGAAGCCACGCAAGTTAAGTGAAGCGGATTTTGATGACGATGGCTTAATATCAATTGAAGATTTTGAAGAAATTGAAGCTCAAAAAATGGGTGCTAAATTTAAGGCAGGACTCGAAAAATCTCGTCAAAATTTCCAAGAACAATTAAATAATTTGATAGCGAGATATCGTAAAGTAGATGAAGACTTTTTTGAAGCTTTAGAAGAAATGTTAATCACTGCAGACGTCGGTTTTAATACTGTGATGACGTTAACTGAAGAATTACGTATGGAAGCACAACGACGTAATATTCAAGATACTGAAGATTTGCGTGAAGTCATTGTTGAAAAAATCGTAGAGATTTACCATCAAGAAGATGATAATTCAGAAGCTATGAACTTAGAAGATGGTCGTTTAAATGTCATTTTAATGGTTGGTGTGAATGGTGTTGGTAAAACAACAACAATCGGAAAATTAGCTTACCGATATAAAATGGAAGGTAAAAAAGTAATGTTAGCTGCGGGCGATACTTTTAGAGCGGGTGCTATTGATCAATTGAAAGTTTGGGGCGAACGTGTTGGTGTAGATGTAATTAGCCAAAGTGAAGGTTCTGATCCAGCTGCTGTTATGTATGATGCGATTAATGCCGCTAAAAACAAAGGTGTTGATATTTTAATCTGTGATACCGCTGGACGTTTACAAAATAAAACAAATCTAATGCAAGAATTAGAAAAAGTTAAGCGTGTAATTAATCGAGCAGTGCCAGATGCGCCTCATGAAGCATTACTATGTTTAGATGCTACAACTGGTCAGAATGCGTTGTCACAAGCTAGAAACTTTAAAGAAGTAACAAATGTTACAGGTATTGTATTAACGAAATTAGATGGTACAGCCAAAGGTGGTATCGTATTAGCCATTCGTAATGAATTGCACATTCCAGTTAAATATGTAGGTTTAGGTGAGCAATTAGATGACTTACAACCATTTAACCCTGAAAGTTATGTCTACGGCTTATTCGCTGATATGATTGAACAAAATGAAGAAATAACAACAGTTGAAAATGATCAAATTGTAACAGAAGAAAAGGACGATAATCATGGGGCAAAATGATTTAGTTAAAACGTTACGAATGAATTATTTGTTTGATTTTTATCAATCCTTATTGACGAATAAACAACGTAATTATTTGGAATTATTTTATCTCGAAGATTATTCTTTGAGTGAAATCGCAGATACTTTTAATGTGAGTAGACAAGCAGTTTATGATAATATAAGAAGAACTGGCGATTTAGTTGAAGATTATGAAAAGAAATTGGAATTATACCAGAAATTTGAGCAACGCCGAGAAATATATGATGAAATGAAACAACATTTAAGTAATCCAGAACAAATACAACGTTATATTCAACAATTAGAAGACTTAGAATAGATATAAATTGAGGGAGGACATCGATATGGCATTTGAAGGCTTATCAGAACGCCTGCAAGCGACGATGCAAAAAATGCGTGGTAAGGGTAAACTTACTGAAGCTGATATAAAGATAATGATGCGTGAAGTAAGATTAGCGTTACTTGAGGCTGACGTAAACTTTAAAGTGGTAAAAGAATTTATTAAAACAGTATCAGAACGCGCATTAGGTTCCGATGTAATGCAATCATTAACACCTGGGCAACAAGTTATTAAAATAGTTCAAGATGAATTAACGAAGTTGATGGGTGGAGAAAATTCATCGATTAATATGTCAAATAAACCACCTACTGTTGTTATGATGGTTGGTTTACAAGGTGCTGGTAAAACAACAACTGCAGGTAAATTAGCATTATTGATGCGTAAAAAATACAACAAAAAACCTATGTTAGTTGCAGCAGATATTTATCGTCCAGCAGCGATAAATCAATTACAAACAGTAGGGAAACAAATTGATATTCCTGTATACAGTGAAGGGGATCAAGTAAAGCCACAACAAATTGTAACTAATGCATTAAAACATGCTAAAGAAGAACATTTAGACTTTGTAATCATTGATACAGCAGGTCGATTACACATCGATGAAGCATTGATGAACGAATTAAAAGAAGTAAAAGACATTGCTAAACCAAACGAAATTATGTTAGTTGTCGATTCAATGACGGGTCAAGATGCTGTCAATGTTGCAGAATCTTTTGACGATCAACTTGATGTCACAGGTGTTACCTTAACTAAATTAGATGGTGATACACGTGGTGGTGCAGCTTTATCTATTCGTTCGGTGACACAAAAACCAATTAAATTTGTTGGTATGAGTGAAAAGTTAGATGGTTTAGAGCTATTCCATCCTGAACGTATGGCATCACGTATTTTAGGTATGGGTGATGTGTTAAGTTTAATTGAAAAAGCGCAACAAGATGTGGATCAAGAAAAAGCAAAAGATTTAGAGAAAAAGATGCGTGAATCATCATTTACTTTAGATGATTTTTTAGAACAGCTTGATCAGGTGAAAAATTTAGGACCACTGGATGATATTATGAAAATGATTCCAGGTATGAATAAAATGAAAGGTCTAGATAAGCTTAATATGAGTGAAAAGCAAATTGATCATATTAAAGCGATTATCCAGTCAATGACGCCGGCTGAAAGAAACAATCCAGACACATTGAATGTATCACGTAAAAAGCGTATTGCTAAAGGTTCTGGTCGTTCATTACAAGAAGTCAATCGTTTGATGAAACAATTTAACGATATGAAGAAAATGATGAAACAATTCACTGGTGGCGGTAAAGGTAAAAAAGGTAAACGCAATCAAATGCAAAATATGTTAAAAGGTATGAACTTACCATTTTAATGTTTAATTTAACACGCTGATTTTTGTTGCAATGAGATGTGCATCCCGAAAGTTATACTAAAGAATATAACTTTATGGGGTGCATATTTTTAGATACACAATAATAATTAAAAACTGAAATTGCTGATTTGCTAGAACATGAGGTTATTGTTGCTAATATTAATAAGTTATATTGGTGGAACATGTGCGTTAGAAGTGGTACCATTCATGTCCTTACGAGATAAATTAACTTAACACGTATGTGGTGAAGGTTAATATGAATTTTTATAAACTATTAACAGTCTAATTTAGTAATCACATAGTTATTTTTGTAAGAAAAAGGTTCAATAATTTTCCTGGTAAAGAAAAAACTCTTTACAAACATTCACACACCTGTTAATATTATTTCTTGTAGAAAATAAAAATTAAAACATGACTTAAAGGAGATTTTATAAATGGCAGTTAAAATTCGTTTAACACGTTTAGGTTCAAAAAGAAATCCATTCTATCGTATCGTAGTAGCAGATGCTCGTTCTCCACGTGACGGACGTATCATCGAACAAATCGGTACTTATAACCCAACGAGCGCTAATGCTCCAGAAATTAAAGTTGACGAAGCGTTAGCTTTAAAATGGTTAAATGATGGTGCGAAACCAACTGATACAGTTCACAATATCTTATCAAAAGAAGGTATTATGAAAAAATTTGACGAACAAAAGAAAGCTAAGTAATTTAGCGTAAAATTGTTCTAACAATAAGAATAACTCGTTTACACTGACAGTTATTACTCAATGATACGTTGGGAATATCACATGTTAGTAATATAGAACGTATTGGGTACCATAATGGTGCCCTTTTTCTTTGAATAATTTTCAATTAAAATAGAAGTGTTCAAAGCATAGAGTTGGAGGTAATAGAATGAGAGTTGAAGTTGGTCAAATTGTTAACACACATGGTATTAAAGGTGAAATTAAAGTAAAATCCAATTCAGACTTTACAGACGTTCGTTTTCAACCCGGTCAAGTGCTGACAGTTGTGCATAACAATAACGACCTTGAATATACTGTTAAGTCACATAGAGTGCATAAAGGGCTTCATATGCTTACATTTGAAGGTATTAATAATATTAATGATATTGAGCATTTAAAAGGGAGTTCTATTTATCAAGAGCGTGATCATGAAGATATCGTACTTGAGGAAAATGAATTTTATTATTCAGATATTATAGGATGTACAGTTTTTGATGATCAAGAAACACCAATAGGTCGTGTAATTAATATCTTTGAAACAGGTGCAAATGATGTGTGGGTGATTAAAGGATCTAAAGAATATTTGATTCCTTATATTGCTGATGTTGTAAAAGAAGTGGATGTTGAAAATAAAAAAATTATCATCACGCCAATGGAAGGATTGTTGGATTAATGAAAATTGATTATTTAACTTTATTTCCTGAAATGTTTGATGGTGTTTTAAATCATTCAATTATGAAACGTGCCCAAGAAAACAATAAATTACAAATCAATACGGTTAATTTTAGAGATTATGCAATTAACAAGCACAACCAGGTAGATGATTATCCGTATGGTGGCGGACAAGGTATGGTGTTAAAGCCTGAACCTGTTTTTAATGCGATGGAAGACTTAGATGTCACAGAACAAACACGCGTTATTTTAATGTGTCCACAAGGCGAGCCATTTTCACATCAGAAAGCTGTTGAATTAAGCAAGGCTGACCACATCGTTTTCATATGCGGACATTATGAAGGTTACGATGAACGTATCCGAACACATCTTGTCACAGATGAAATATCAATGGGTGACTATGTTTTAACAGGTGGAGAATTGCCAGCGATGACCATGACTGATGCTATTGTTAGACTGATTCCAGGTGTTTTAGGTAATGAACAGTCACATCAAGACGATTCATTTTCAGATGGGTTATTAGAGTTTCCGCAATATACACGTCCGCGTGAATTTAAAGGTCTAACAGTTCCGGATGTTTTATTGTCTGGAAATCATGCCAATATTGATGCATGGAGACATGAGCAAAAGTTGATCCGCACATATAATAAAAGACCTGACTTAATTGAAAAATATCCATTAACTAATGCAGATAAGCAAATATTAGAAAGATATAAAATAGGATTGAAAAAAGGTTAGTATTGTGCTAACATAATCTGAGTGTGGAAACACAAAAATCACTATGATCCGCTGCTATATATTTGTCGAGGCAAGAACATAGGTTGAAGAGGAGAATTTATAATGACAAATCACAAATTAATCGAAGCAGTAACTAAATCACAATTACGTACAGACTTACCAAGTTTCCGTCCTGGTGATACTTTACGTGTACACGTACGTATCATTGAGGGTACTCGTGAGCGTATCCAAGTATTCGAAGGCGTTGTAATTAAACGTCGTGGCGGTGGCGTTTCTGAAACGTTTACAGTTCGTAAAATTTCATCAGGTGTTGGCGTGGAACGTACATTCCCATTACACACACCAAAAATTGAAAAAATCGAAGTTAAACGTCGTGGTAAAGTACGTCGTGCTAAATTATATTACTTACGTAGTTTACGTGGTAAAGCTGCTAGAATCCAAGAAATTCGTTAATCAGCATTTAAACAAAGCTATGTATGAGTCATATTCGACTCAAACAACAAAGCCATCTAGGTCACTTTTATGGAGTGATATAGATGGCTTTTTTTGCTGTTTAGTTAATGTAAAGTTGATAATGTAATTGTTTTTTTATTTATTCATAACGTGTTTGCTCAAAATGGTTATATAAACAAAAATCTACTAAGTGCCATTGAAAAGGACTTAGTAGATTTATTAAATATATGCGTAGCCACATTATTTTTGTCTTACCCATCTCGTGAAAATAATACTACATATAATGCCAAATATAGTAATTGTTATAAGTAAATAATAGTATGGTGGGGTATAGCTCAATTGAATCTTTGTTATATTTTTAGGTGCTTTAATGCCGGTCATAACACCATTTACTTGTTCAACTTTAAGACTTTGATCACCTGATGTCGCTTTCATACCTTGATTATATGCTGTTGGCAAAACAATATACCCAGATGAATTTTTATTTTTAGTAATAGTATAACCTTGCTTTGTCTTACTAACTTTGACAGCCTCTAATGAATTTGAAGTGTCTTTAAGCGTGGTATAATCTTCGCCGTATATCCCTTTTAAATTTACACGATACTTACCTTTAGGCAACGATAATTTAATTGCATCTGAAGATTTAATACGTATCGTTACAGGTGTTACAAAACGACGGTATTTATATGTGAGTTTGTTTCTTTCTAGTGTATATTCATTAACTTTAACATAATGAGCTTTATCCGGCGAAAGTAATTCTAAATCCATTTCAAAATACAAATCTTTAAATTGATTAGAAACTGATTTTGGCAACTGTACAGTTAGACCACCATTATTTTGTTTAACTTGTAATAAATGTTTTGAAGGAGATTGCCAGGCTGCACTATTTAATTTAATTGTTGAATCTGATAGTAAATTTTTATTGGCTTTAAAATGTGTATTTACATCTTTAGTATTGTTAGAAACAATCCCTTGCAACATTGCTTGTTCTTTATCTAATGGAGATTTTAATTCTTTATTGGAAAAGACCTTATTTGTAATATGTGCACTTGGATAATGGATGGTATTTTTAGAATGAATCCAACGAACTTTATTGTCTTTGTGTTCAGAGTTAATTTTAAATCCATATGGTAAGTTGTAATCATGATTTACTCTAATTCGATCATTTACATTCCAAAGCGATAGTAAATTTTGACGATTGCCAAGTAATCTATAAGTGCTGTTTTTATCGATTGGCATATTAATTTGGAGTGTCTTGTCATAATATTTTAAAATGTCTCCATTAAAAATACTAGAATATAATGAAATGCCATTATAATGATATATAAATGGTGAATTTAATGCATAGTCTGACATATAATCAATGCGATTAAATGGGCCTGTTGCATTTTGATTTATCTTTTTTATAAGCTGGTTTACATAGTTACTATGATAATCATGTTGTTTCAACGTTGATATTGATTGTTGATAAGGTTTGATTGCCATATTTTTGTTGTTATCTAAAATGACGATTTGTTGAATCATAACGATTAATACTATTAATACAACGGTTAATTTTTTATAACGCCATAAACTAAATTTTAAAATAACGGCAAGCACCATTAGCAGGATAATACCTACTATAAGTACGAGTGGGTGTGTCGGTGATAGTAATACATAAAGTAATGCGATGATGCTTACTGGTATTGTTCTGATTAAATAATATTTCATATTTAATGTTGATAAATGCTGAATAAACAATCCGCAAAGAGCACTTGATGATAGTGCTAAGATATACACCCAACGCCTTTCTGGAAATGAAAAACCATTAAAAGCACTGTCGAAATACTGTGATAATGAACCAATAAATAATATCCATGTTACTATTGCGAAAAGTCTATAAAAGTAAAAACGATACAGTTTGAATGACAATAATGCAACGATAGTAAGAATTGAAATCGTAATATAAAATCCATCGCTAAAGAAAAAATAATGATAATCAAGTGGTGTCAAAAACGGTATATCAACATTGGGATTTTGCTTTCTGTCATTTTCCAAAAACGCAGAAATGCCAGTGAATAAACCAAATACACTTGATAACACACTCAAAACTGCAGCAGATATGACGCAAATTAATTTTTGTGTTCTAGAGACAATGTCATATTTGTAAGTGAAAATGAGTCGATATAAATAGTAGCAACCTATAATAATAGCTTGATAATAACTGAAATAAAAATTGCTAAATAGTGTTAAGGCTATCGCAACAATGAATATACCGATTTTGCGTTGTTGAAAATATCTTTCCAAACCAAGAATCGATAATGGTAATAAATATAATAAATTTCCATAAAATGACCAAGTAAAATTAAAGTATATAACGACAGTTGACATGCCGTATAAAATCGTAGCGATCATATTTGTTGAGCGTTTAAAGTGTAATATTTTAAATAAGTAGAAGGTCACGACAAATGTTATGATAGCTCGTATCATGGCCATAATAAGTTGGTTTGTCGGCCAAAAATGTATTGTTGTCGGATTAAATATACCAACCGTTTCTCCTATTTTAATGAATAGAAAATTTAGCCACATTAAAGGTGACAGCGAATAATAATATGATAGTCCTTTCATATAATCGCCACCTAATCCAAACGATGCATCATATAAACTAGAAAAACTACTTAGATGTTCATACAAATACATTTGAAATGGCATCATTTGACGGAATCCATCTCCAGCCCCACTAAAAACAGTACCATTCACAATATAATCATAGATATGAGTAGAAAATAAAATAAGCGTTAATATTACACTAATGAAAGTTATAACAAAGAATTGTTTGACGTTTGAATTTAGCCACTTTTTTAACACAACATTATCCTCAACTTTCAAATTTAAAATTAAGTTTAACTGAAACTAAAGTTAATGAGGTTCTTGATAGGTAAAGACGAAGATGACTGTGGAACAGATACCTTATCATAGTTACTTAAACTTTGGATCATTTTCAGTTTATCATTAAACAAATATATTGAATAATAAAAATGTCATACTGATAAAGATGAATGTCACTTAATAAGTAACTTAGATTTATTAAATGAAAATTTTTAATTAGAGAAAACTTGGAATAATCACTTATACCTGAATCTAAAGCATTGTTAAGAAGTGTGACAATGTTAAAATAAATATAGTTGAATTAATGAATTTGTTCTATAATTAACAGGTTATAGATTTTAATAATGAGAAAAGAATTGACGAAAGTAAGGTGAATTGAATGGTTATTCAATGGTATCCAGGACATATGGCGAAAGCCAAAAGAGAAGTAAGTGAACAATTAAAAAAAGTAGATGTAGTGTTTGAACTAGTAGATGCAAGAATTCCATATAGTTCAAGAAACCCTATGATAGATGAAGTTATTAACCAAAAACCACGTGTTGTTATATTAAATAAAAAAGATATGTCTAATTTAAATGAGATGTCAAAATGGGAACAATTTTTTATTGATAAAGGATACTATCCTGTATCAGTGGATGCTAAGCACGGTAAAAATTTAAAGAAAGTGGAAGCTGCAGCAATTAAGGCGACTGCTGAAAAATTTGAACGCGAAAAAGCAAAAGGACTTAAACCAAGAGCGATTAGAGCAATGATTGTTGGAATTCCAAATGTTGGTAAGTCCACATTAATAAATAAACTGGCAAAGCGTAGTATTGCACAGACTGGTAATAAACCAGGTGTGACCAAACAACAACAATGGATTAAAGTTGGTAATGCATTACAACTATTAGATACACCAGGGATTCTTTGGCCTAAATTTGAAGATGAAGAAGTCGGTAAGAAGTTGAGTTTAACAGGCGCGATTAAAGATAGTATTGTGCACTTAGATGAAGTTGCCATCTATGGTCTGAACTTTTTAATTCAAAATGATTTAGCGCGCTTAAAAGCACATTATAAAATCGAAGTTCCTGAAGATGCAGAAATCATAGCGTGGTTTGATGCGATAGGGAAAAAACGTGGCTTAATTCGACGTGGTAATGAAATTGATTACGAAGCAGTCATTGAACTGATTATTTATGATATTCGAAATGCTAAAATAGGAAATTATTGTTTTGATATTTTTAAAGATATGACTGAGGAATTAGCAAATGACGCTAACAATTAAAGAAGTAACGCAGTTGATTAATGCGGTTAATACAATAGAAGAATTAGAAAATCATGAATGCTTTTTAGATGAGCGAAAAGGTGTACAAAATGCCATAGCCAGACGCAGAAAAGCGTTAGAACAAGAACAAGCTTTAAAAGAAAAGTATGCTGAAATGACTTACTTTGAAAATGAAATATTAAAAGAGCATCCTAATGCTATTATTTGTGGTATTGACGAAGTTGGAAGAGGACCTTTAGCAGGTCCAGTCGTTGCATGCGCAACAATTTTAAATTCAAATCACAATTATTTGGGCCTTGATGACTCGAAAAAAGTACCTGTTACGAAACGTCTAGAATTAAATGAAGCACTAAAAAATGAAGTTACTGCTTTTGCATATGGTATCGCTACAGCTGAAGAAATAGATGAATTTAATATTTATAAAGCTACTCAAATCGCCATGCAGCGAGCTATTGATGGATTATCAGTACAACCAACGCATTTATTGATAGACGCGATGACGCTTGATAATGCACTGACTCAAGTATCTTTAATCAAGGGTGATGCAAGAAGTGTATCTATTGCAGCGGCAAGTATCATGGCAAAGGTTTTTCGTGATGATTATATGACACAGTTATCTAAAGATTATCCTGAATATGGTTTTGAAAAAAACGCGGGTTACGGTACCAAACAACATTTACTAGCAATCGATGATATTGGCATTATGAAAGAGCATAGAAAAAGCTTTGAACCTATAAAATCGTTACTGTAAATCGTAAAATTCAATTAAATGATAAAAAAGTAGCATTTAAGTTTACAATAGCGCTTACATTTTTTATAATTGTAAGGGAACTTAACCTAAGTAACAGGAGGATGGAAGATGAATATCCACGAGTATCAAGGTAAAGAAATATTTCGTTCAATGGGCGTTGCAGTTCCAGAAGGACGAGTAGCATTTACTGCTGAAGAAGCGGTGGAGAAAGCAAAAGAATTAAATTCAGATGTTTATGTTGTAAAAGCACAAATTCATGCTGGAGGTAGAGGTAAAGCAGGCGGAGTAAAAATTGCTAAATCTTTATCAGAGGTAGAAACATATGCAAAAGAATTATTAGGGAAAACTTTGGTGACACATCAAACTGGTCCAGAAGGTAAAGAAATTAAGCGTTTATATATCGAAGAAGGTTGTGCTATTCAAAAAGAATATTACGTTGGATTCGTTATTGATCGTGCGACTGACCAAGTAACATTGATGGCGTCTGAAGAAGGGGGCACTGAGATTGAAGAAGTTGCTGCGAAGACTCCTGAAAAGATCTTCAAAGAAACTATTGATCCAGTAATCGGACTTTCACCATTCCAAGCAAGACGAATTGCGTTTAATATTAATATTCCTAAAAAATCTGTTAACAAAGCTGCTAAATTCTTATTAGCACTTTATAATGTATTCATTGAAAAAGATTGTTCAATCGTAGAAATCAACCCATTAGTTACAACAGCTGATGGTGATGTATTGGCATTAGATGCTAAAATTAATTTTGATGATAATGCATTATTCAGACATAAAGATGTTGTAGAATTACGTGATTTAGAAGAAGAAGATCCGAAAGAGATTGAAGCGTCTAAACATGATTTATCATACATTGCATTAGATGGTGACATCGGATGTATGGTTAATGGTGCAGGTTTAGCCATGGCAACAATGGATACGATTAATCATTTCGGTGGAAACCCAGCCAATTTCTTAGATGCAGGCGGAAGCGCTACTAGAGAAAAAGTAACTGAAGCATTTAAAATCATTTTAGGTGATGAAAATGTTAAAGGTATTTTTGTAAACATTTTCGGTGGCATTATGAAATGTGATGTTATCGCAGAAGGTATCGTTGAAGCTGTAAAAGAAGTAGATTTAACTTTACCACTAGTTGTACGCTTAGAAGGTACAAATGTTGAGTTAGGTAAAAAAATCTTAAAAGACTCAGGATTAGCAATTGAACCAGCAGCAACAATGGCTGAAGGTGCACAAAAAATTGTTAAACTAGTCAAAGAAGCATAAGGAAAGGATGGGAGCACTAAGATGAGTGTATTTATAGATAAGAATACTAAAGTAATGGTACAAGGTATTACAGGGTCTACTGCCCTTTTCCATACAAAACAAATGCTTGATTATGGTACGAAAATAGTAGCAGGTGTGACGCCTGGTAAAGGTGGTCAAGTTGTTGAAGGCGTTCCTGTTTTCAACACTGTTGAAGAAGCTAAAAATGAAACCGGGGCAACGGTTTCAGTCATTTACGTTCCAGCACCATTTGCTGCAGACTCAATTTTAGAAGCAGCTGATGCAGACTTAGATATGGTTATTTGTATCACTGAACATATTCCTGTATTAGACATGGTTAAAGTTAAACGCTACTTACAAGGTAGAAAAACACGTTTAGTTGGTCCGAACTGTCCAGGTGTGATTACAGCAGATGAATGTAAAATTGGTATTATGCCTGGCTATATTCACAAAAAAGGTCATGTTGGTGTAGTATCACGTTCAGGTACATTAACATATGAAGCAGTGCACCAATTGACTGAAGAAGGTATTGGTCAAACTACAGCTGTTGGTATTGGTGGAGACCCAGTAAATGGCACAAACTTTATTGATGTTTTAAAAGCATTCAATGAAGATGACGAAACGAAAGCAGTTGTTATGATTGGTGAAATCGGTGGTACGGCTGAAGAAGAAGCTGCTGAATGGATTAAAGCGAATATGACAAAACCAGTTGTAGGCTTTATCGGTGGACAAACAGCACCTCCTGGAAAACGTATGGGACATGCTGGTGCAATCATTTCAGGTGGTAAAGGTACTGCTGAAGAGAAAATTAAAACATTAAATAGTTGTGGTGTGAAAACAGCGGCAACACCTTCAGAAATTGGTTCAACATTAATTGAAGCTGCTAAAGAAGCAGGAATTTATGAATCATTATTAACTGTTAATAAATAAAGTTAAAAGATGATATAAATGGCTATAGCCCATTCCATACTTTATTAAAGTATCGGAAATGGGCTATTTGTCGTGCGATGAATTTTAGTACACTTTTCATATTTTGGAAAGGCAAGTTAATTATTTTACCTCCTTCAATAGCTTTCTAAAACAAAGTGAATTTTTATTATAATATATAGTGCGCTATGTTATAATATTTATATATTATTGCAAGGAGTGTTTCATCATGAATAAACAACAAAGTAAAGTACGCTATTCAATTAGAAAAGTTAGTATTGGAATTTTGTCAATTTCAATTGGTATGTTTTTGGCATTGGGTATGTCGAACAAAGCATATGCAGATGAAATTGATAAATCTAAAGATTTTACAAGAGGGTATGAGCAAAATGTATTCGCGAAATCAGAGTTAAATGCTAATAAAAATACGACAAAAGACAAAATAAAAAATGAAGGTGTTGTTAAAACATCGGACACAAGTTTAAAGTTAGACAACAAATCAGCAATTTCAAATGGAAATGAAATTAATCAAGATATAAAGATTTCAAATACTCCGAAAAACTCAAGCCAAGGTAACAATCTAGTTGTTAATAACAATGAACCTACTAAAGAAATTAAAATTGCAAACTTGGAAGCTCAAAATTCTAATCAGAAGAAAACGAATAAAGTTACTAATAATTACTTTGGTTACTACAGTTTTAGAGAAGCTCCAAAAACACAAATCTATACTGTAAAAAAAGGAGACACACTTAGTGCTATAGCGTTAAAATACAAAACTACAGTTTCAAATATTCAAAATACAAATAATATAGCAAATCCTAATTTAATATTTATTGGTCAAAAATTAAAAGTGCCAATGACACCATTAGTAGAACCAAAACCAAATACAGTGTCTTCAAATAATAAAAGTAATAGTAATAGCAGTACATTAAATTATTTGAAAACATTAGAGAATAGAGGATGGGATTTCGACGGTAGTTATGGATGGCAATGTTTCGATTTAGTCAATGTATATTGGAATCATCTTTATGGTCATGGATTAAAAGGATATGGAGCTAAAGATATACCATATGCAAATAATTTTAATAGTGAAGCTAAAATTTATCACAACACACCAACTTTCAAAGCTGAACCTGGGGACTTAGTGGTTTTTAGTGGAAGATTTGGTGGAGGATATGGTCATACAGCTATTGTTTTAAATGGTGATTATGATGGAAAATTAATGAAGTTCCAAAGTTTAGATCAAAACTGGAATAATGGTGGATGGCGTAAATCAGAGGTTGCACATAAAGTTGTTCATAATTATGAAAATGATATGATTTTTATTAGACCATTTAAAAAAGCATAATTTAAATCAAAGGCAGGACATTGAAATATGAAATTTACAACTTTAAGTGAAGAAGAATTTACCAACTACACCAAAAAACACTTCAAACATTATACACAGTCTATAGAATTATATAATTATAGAAATAAAATAAATCATGAAGCACATATTGTGGGAGTGAAGAATGATAAAAATGAAGTTATAGCTGCATGTTTATTAACAGAAGCACGTATTTTTAAATTCTACAAATATTTCTACTCTCATAGAGGCCCTTTACTTGATTATTTCGATGCTAAATTAGTTTGTTACTTTTTTAAAGAATTATCTAAATTCATTTATAAAAATAGAGGAGTATTTATTCTTGTTGATCCATATTTAATAGAGAATTTAAGAGATGCAAATGGTAGGGTAATAAAGAATTATAATAATTCAGTGATAGTAAAGATGCTAGGGAAAATTGGGTATCTCCATCAAGGTTATACAACAGGATATTCAAATAAAAGTCAAATTAGGTGGATTTCTGTATTGGATTTAAAAGATAAAGATGAGAATCAACTTTTAAAAGAAATGGAATACCAAACTAGAAGAAATATAAAAAAGACTATTGAGATTGGTGTTAAGGTTGAAGATTTATCTATTGAAGAAACAAATCGATTTTATAAATTGTTTCAAATGGCTGAAGAAAAACATGGTTTTCATTTCATGAATGAAGATTATTTTAAACAAATGCAAGAAATATATAAAGGTAAGGCAATGTTAAAGATAGCTTGTATAGATCTTAATGAATATCAAGATAAATTAAAAATACAATTATTGAAAATCGAAAATGAAATGATGACTGTGAACAGATCATTAAATGAAAATCCAAATTCTAAAAAGAATAAATCAAAATTAAATCAGTTAAATATGCAATTATCTAGTATTAATAATAGAATTAGTAAAACCGAAGAACTAATATTAGAAGATGGACCTGTTTTGGATTTAGCTGCTGCTTTATTTATATGTACTGATGATGAAGTTTATTATCTATCAAGTGGATCAAATCCTAAATATAATCAGTATATGGGTGCATATCATCTACAATGGCATATGATAAAATATGCAAAATCACATAATATTAATAGGTATAATTTTTATGGAATAACAGGCGTCTTTAGTAATGAGGCGGATGATTTTGGTGTACAACAATTTAAAAAAGGTTTTAATGCACATGTTGAAGAATTAATTGGTGATTTCATCAAACCAGTAAGACCGATTCTATTTAAATTTGCAAAACTTATTTATAAGGTTTGATTATAAAGTATGTTGGAAATTGAAATTTTAAATTCTTTCCAACATACTTTTCACTTTTAAAGTCAGTATTTTTACTCCTTAAAATAACATTACATCGACAATGTTTTTGTATTAGAAATGTAAAACAAAAATAGAATATGATTTTGTATGATTACAAAAAGGAGTTGATTTATTGATTAGACTATTTTTGCTTAAGTTATACTGGTCACACTTTTCGACTAAACAAATTCATCAATTTTTAATGGCATATCCTAATGTAATTAAAGAGGAGGGAAGAAAAAAAGATAGTTATTTATGTGAATGGGTGAATAGGGAAGAAAATGTTCATTTATTACGTAAATACTATGCTTTTATAAAACTTGATCATAACGATATTATTAAAGAACTGCAGAAATTAAAAGTAAGTTACATTACATATATGGATTCTGAATACCCAGTGCTATTAAAAGAAATATATCAATTTCCATTACTTCTTTTCTATAAAGGGAACATCAAATTAATAAATAATATGCATCATTTGGCAGTAGTAGGTGCAAGAGATTCTACAAGTTATACCCAACAGTCTTTAGAATTTTTATTATCAAATGATAAAAGCAAATATTTAACAATTGTTTCCGGCCTTGCTCAAGGAGCTGATGCAATGGCACATCAAATAGCTTTAAAATACAATCTCCCTACAATTGCAGTTTTAGCCTTTGGCCATCAAACACATTATCCCAAAAGTACATTAGCATTAAGAAATAAAATAGAAGAAAAAGGTTTAGTTATATCCGAATATCCACCACATACACCAATTGCTAAATATAGATTTCCTGAGCGCAATAGAATTATCAGCGGTTTGTCAAAAGGGGTTTTAATTACTGAGGCTAAGGAACAAAGTGGCAGTCACATCACGATAGATTTTGCATTAGAGCAAAATAGAAATGTTTATGTTTTACCTGGATCTATGTTTAATCCTATGACAAAAGGTAATTTATTACGTATCCAAGAAGGTGCTAAGGTAGTATTAAACGCTAATGATATATTTGAAGACTACTATATTTAAAACTAAAAATAACGAGTTGCTTCATATTTCTTTTGTTACCCTTTGTAATTTATTTTTTAATAAAATCTATAAAAAATAGACAGGGAAAATGATTTGTTTAGATATAAAACGTTGACAAAAGCAAAATTAAGCGTTTATCATTTATCTTTAGTAATTAGATTAGCGAGGGGGAAATGACATTGGCAGATAATTTAGTCATTGTTGAATCGCCTGCAAAAGCAAAAACCATTGAAAAGTATTTAGGTAAGAAATATAAAGTTATAGCTTCAATGGGACACGTCAGAGACTTACCAAGAAGTCAAATGGGTGTCGACACTGAAGATAATTACGAACCAAAATATATAACAATACGCGGAAAAGGTCCTGTTGTAAAAGAATTGAAAAAGCATGCAAAAAAAGCGAAAAACGTCTTTCTCGCAAGTGACCCCGACCGTGAAGGTGAAGCAATTGCTTGGCATTTATCAAAAATTTTAGAGCTTGAAGATTCTAAAGAAAATCGCGTTGTTTTCAACGAAATAACTAAAGACGCTGTTAAAGAAAGTTTTAAAAATCCTAGAGAAATTGAAATGAACTTAGTCGATGCACAACAAGCGCGTCGAATATTAGATAGATTGGTTGGCTATAACATCTCGCCAGTTCTATGGAAAAAAGTAAAAAAAGGGTTGTCAGCGGGTCGAGTTCAATCTGTTGCACTTCGTTTAGTCATTGACCGTGAAAATGAAATTCGAAACTTTAAACCAGAAGAATATTGGACTATTGAAGGAGAATTTAGATACAAAAAATCAAAATTCAATGCTAAATTCCTTCATTATAAAAATAAACCTTTTAAATTAAAAACGAAAAAAGATGTTGAGAAAATTACAGCTGCATTAGATGGAGATCAATTCGAAATTACAAACGTGACTAAAAAAGAAAAAACGCGTAATCCAGCAAACCCATTTACAACTTCTACATTACAACAAGAGGCGGCACGTAAATTAAACTTTAAAGCTAGAAAAACAATGATGGTCGCACAACAATTATATGAAGGTATAGATTTGAAAAAACAAGGTACGATTGGTTTAATAACATATATGAGAACCGATTCTACACGTATTTCAGATACTGCCAAAGCTGAAGCAAAACAGTATATAACTGATAAATACGGTGAATCTTACACTTCTAAACGTAAAGCATCAGGGAAACAAGGTGACCAAGATGCCCATGAGGCTATTAGACCTTCAAGTACTATGCGTACGCCAGATGATATGAAGTCATTTTTAACGAAAGACCAATACCGATTATACAAATTAATTTGGGAACGATTTGTTGCTAGTCAAATGGCTCCAGCAATACTTGATACAGTCTCATTAGACATAACACAAGGTGACATTAAATTTAGAGCGAATGGTCAAACAATCAAGTTTAAAGGATTTATGACACTCTATGTAGAAACTAAAGATGATAGTGATAGCGAAAAGGAAAATAAACTGCCTAAATTAGAGCAAGGTGATAAAGTCACAGCAACTCAAATTGAACCAGCTCAACACTATACACAACCACCTCCAAGATATACTGAGGCGAGATTAGTAAAAACACTTGAAGAATTGAAAATTGGGCGACCATCAACATATGCACCGACAATAGATACGATTCAAAAGCGTAACTATGTCAAATTAGAAAGTAAGCGTTTTGTTCCTACTGAGTTGGGAGAAATAGTTCATGAACAAGTGAAAGAATACTTCCCAGAGATTATTGATGTGGAATTCACAGTGAATATGGAAACGTTACTTGATAAGATTGCAGAAGGCGACATTACATGGAGAAAAGTAATCGACGGTTTCTTTAGTAGCTTTAAACAAGATGTTGAACGTGCTGAAGAAGAGATGGAAAAGATTGAAATCAAAGATGAGCCAGCCGGTGAAGACTGTGAAGTTTGTGGTTCTCCTATGGTTATAAAAATGGGACGCTATGGTAAGTTCATGGCTTGCTCAAACTTCCCGGATTGTCGTAATACAAAAGCGATAGTTAAGTCTATTGGTGTTAAATGTCCAAAATGTAATGATGGTGACGTCGTAGAAAGAAAATCTAAAAAGAATCGTGTCTTTTATGGATGTTCGAAATATCCTGAATGCGACTTTATCTCTTGGGATAAGCCGATTGGAAGAGATTGTCCAAAATGTAACCAATATCTTGTTGAAAATAAAAAAGGCAAGACAACACAAGTAATATGTTCAAATTGCGATTATAAAGAGGCAGCGCAGAAATAATATTTTTATTTCCTAGAGACAATTTAAGAATGTTAAATAGAATCATTAGTGAATCTTATTTTAAAGATAGTAATGGATTAATCTAAATAAGTGCGGATAATATAAACATAACAACATAATTAAAAGACATAAATGACAATAAAAGGAGTATAGAAATGACTCAAACTGTAAATGTAATAGGTGCTGGTCTTGCCGGTTCAGAAGCGGCATATCAATTAGCTGAAAGAGGAATTAAAGTTAATCTAATAGAGATGAGACCTGTTAAACAAACACCAGCGCACCATACTGATAAATTTGCGGAACTTGTATGTTCCAATTCATTACGCGGAAATGCTTTAACTAATGGTGTGGGTGTTTTAAAAGAAGAAATGAGAAGATTGAATTCTATAATTATTGAAGCGGCTGATAAGGCACGAGTTCCAGCTGGTGGTGCATTAGCAGTTGATAGACACGATTTTTCAGGTTATATTACTGAAACACTCAAAAATCATGAAAATATCACAGTTATTAATGAAGAAATTAATGCCATTCCAGATGGATACACAATTATCGCAACAGGACCACTTACTACAGAAACGCTTGCTCAAGAAATAGTGGACATTACTGGTAAAGATCAACTTTATTTCTATGATGCAGCTGCTCCAATTATTGAAAAAGAATCTATTGATATGGATAAAGTTTACTTAAAGTCCCGTTATGATA
The DNA here is from genome assembly GCF_017151845.1 of Staphylococcus sp. EG-SA-17. Lineage (NCBI taxonomy): Bacteria > Bacillati > Bacillota > Bacilli > Caryophanales > Staphylococcaceae > Staphylococcus > Staphylococcus sp. EG-SA-17. The sequence goes on along the minus strand of NZ_JACVZO010000005.1, from coordinate 44,528 downwards.
AAGGTGAAGCTGCATATTTAAACTGTCCTATGACTGAGGATGAATTTAATCGTTTTTATGATGCAGTATTAGAAGCTGAAGTTGCGCCTGTAAATTCATTTGAAAAAGAAAAATATTTCGAGGGTTGTATGCCTTTTGAAGTAATGGCAGAACGCGGACGCAAGACATTACTATTTGGACCAATGAAACCAGTAGGATTAGAAGATCCAAAGACTGGGAAACGTCCTTATGCAGTGGTTCAATTAAGACAAGATGACGCTGCTGGCACACTCTACAATATTGTCGGCTTCCAAACGCATTTAAAATGGGGAGCTCAAAAAGAAGTTATTAAATTAATTCCAGGCTTAGAAAATGTTGATATTGTTAGATATGGTGTGATGCATAGAAATACCTTCATTAACTCACCGGACGTATTAAACGAGAAATATGAATTGATTTCACAACCAAACATACAGTTTGCGGGACAAATGACTGGTGTTGAAGGTTATGTGGAAAGCGCAGCTAGTGGCTTAGTTGCAGGCATCAATCTTGCGCATAAAATATTAGGCAAAGGTGAGGTAGTATTTCCGAGAGAAACTATGATTGGAAGTATGGCTTACTATATTTCTCATGCTAAAAACAATAAGAATTTCCAACCTATGAATGCTAACTTTGGGTTATTACCATCTTTAGAAACTAGAATTAAAGATAAAAAAGAACGCTATGAAGCACAAGCTAATAGAGCTTTGGATTACTTAGAAAATTTCAAAAAAACTTTATAAAATAGTTAGAAAGACTAGATATGCTATTCATTCTTAAGTCATCAACGAGTAAGTAATGACTTTCTAAATGGAAAATACTTATCCTAGTCTTTTTAATTTTGGAATTGTTACGTATTTCTGACAATTGAGAATTCGCATTCAAAAAATATCTAAATAAATAACACGCAATAAGTTGATTGATGTAACATGTAAGAGAATGTTTTAAATAAACTTTATTTAAAAGACAATGAAATAATAAATGGCAAGGCTATTAATAAAGACTTTTAGTAATTAATTTAAAAAAGAGGTATTCTAATTAACAGGTTTTCCGATTAGTTACAATTATTTAATTCTCAAAAGATTTAGAATTGATTATCAAATTACTGTAAGCCCTTTGCTGTATATGCTACAATTCTTATTGATGGAGGGTAAATGTATTGAATCATATTCAAGAAGCGTTTTTAAATACATTGAAAGTTGAACGGAATTTTTCGGAACATACATTGAAATCATATCAAGATGACTTAATTCAGTTTAATCAATTTTTAGAACAAGAACATTTACAGTTGAATACTTTTGAATACAGAGATGCTAGAAATTATTTGAGCTATTTATATTCAAATCATTTGAAAAGAACATCTGTTTCTCGTAAAATCTCAACGTTAAGAACTTTCTATGAATATTGGATGACGCTTGATGAGAACATTATTAATCCATTTGTTCAATTAGTACATCCGAAAAAAGAAAAATATCTTCCGCAATTCTTTTACGAAGAAGAAATGGAAGCGTTATTTAAAACTGTAGAAGAGGACACTTCAAAAAGTTTACGGGATCGAGTTATTCTTGAATTGTTATATGCTACAGGTATCCGTGTTTCGGAATTAGTTAATATTAAAAAACAAGATATAGATTTTTACGCGAATGGTGTTACCGTGTTAGGAAAAGGGAGCAAAGAGCGCTTTGTACCGTTTGGTGCTTATTGTAGACAAAGCATCGAAAATTATTTAGAACATTTCAAACCTATTCAGTCATGCAATCATGATTTTCTTATTGTAAATATGAAGGGTGAAGCAATCACTGAACGCGGTGTACGATATGTTTTAAATGATATTGTTAAACGAACAGCAGGCGTAAGTGAGATTCATCCCCACAAGCTCAGACATACATTTGCAACGCATTTATTGAATCAAGGTGCAGACCTAAGAACAGTACAATCATTATTAGGTCATGTTAATTTGTCAACAACTGGTAAATATACACACGTATCTAACCAACAATTAAGAAAAGTGTATCTAAATGCACATCCTCGAGCGAAAAAGGAGAATGAAACATGAGTAATACAACATTACATGCAACAACAATTTATGCTGTAAGACATAATGGGAAAGCAGCTATGGCTGGAGATGGGCAAGTAACGCTTGGTCAACAAGTCATCATGAAACAAACGGCAAGAAAAGTGCGACGTTTATATGAAGATAAAGTGTTAGCTGGTTTCGCAGGTAGTGTAGCAGATGCGTTTACGTTATTTGAAAAATTCGAAACAAAATTACAACAGTTTAGTGGTAACTTAGAAAGAGCTGCTGTTGAATTGGCACAAGAATGGCGAGGCGATAAACAATTACGTCAATTAGAAGCTATGCTAATTGTAATGGATAAAGATGCTATTTTAGTTGTCAGTGGAACTGGCGAAGTTATTGCCCCAGATGATGACCTTATCGCTATTGGATCAGGAGGCAACTACGCATTAAGCGCAGGACGTGCATTGAAACGCCATGCATCGCATTTGTCTGCTGAAGAAATGGCATATGAGAGCTTGAAAGTAGCGGCTGATATTTGTGTCTTTACCAACGATAATATTGTTGTCGAAACACTATAATAATCAGAGCACGATAAATAATTACGAGCAATTAATTTTAGTTAAAAGACGGAGGAATGAAATTAATGGATACAGCTGGAATAAGATTAACTCCAAAAGAAATCGTATCTAAATTAAATGAATACATCGTTGGACAAAATGATGCTAAACGTAAAGTGGCAATTGCCCTACGTAATCGATACAGAAGAAGTTTATTAGATGAGGAATCAAAGCAAGAAATTTCACCTAAAAATATTTTGATGATTGGACCAACCGGCGTTGGTAAAACTGAAATTGCAAGAAGAATGGCCAAAGTTGTCGGCGCACCATTTATAAAAGTAGAAGCTACTAAATTTACTGAGGTAGGTTATGTAGGACGAGATGTTGAAAGTATGGTTAGAGATCTTGTTGATGTTTCAGTAAGGTTAGTCAAGGCGCAGAAAAAATCATTGGTACAAGATGAAGCAACAGCTAAGGCTAATGAAAAACTTGTTAAGTTATTAGTTCCAAGTATGAAAAAGAAAGCATCTCAAACGAATAATCCTTTAGAGTCACTTTTCGGAGGTGCAATTCCAAATTTCGGACAAAATAACGAAGATGAAGAAGAACCACCTACTGAGGAAATTAAAACAAAACGTTCTGAAATTAAGAGACAATTAGAAGAAGGCAAACTTGAAAAAGAAAAGGTAAGAATTAAAGTCGAACAAGATCCTGGTGCTTTAGGTATGCTAGGTACAAATCAAAATCAGCAAATGCAAGAGATGATGAATCAATTAATGCCTAAAAAGAAAGTTGAGCGAGAAGTTGCTGTTGAGACGGCAAGGAAAATACTAGCTGATAGTTATGCGGATGAACTAATTGATCAAGAAAGCGCTAACCAAGAAGCACTTGAATTAGCAGAACAAATGGGTATCATCTTTATAGATGAAATCGACAAAGTTGCGACGAATAATCATAATAGTGGTCAAGATGTCTCAAGACAAGGTGTTCAAAGAGATATTTTACCTATACTTGAAGGTAGCGTTATTCAAACCAAATATGGTACTGTGAATACTGAACATATGCTGTTTATAGGTGCTGGAGCTTTCCATGTATCTAAGCCGAGTGACTTGATACCAGAATTGCAAGGTCGTTTTCCGATTAGAGTTGAACTTGATAGTTTATCGGTAGAAGATTTTGTAAGAATTTTGACAGAACCAAAATTGTCATTAATTAAACAATATGAAGCATTGCTTCAAACAGAAGAAGTTACTGTAAACTTTACCGATGAAGCAATTACTCGCTTAGCTGAGATTGCCTATCAAGTAAATCAAGATACAGACAATATTGGTGCACGTCGACTTCATACAATTTTAGAAAAGATGCTAGAAGATTTATCATTCGAAGCACCAAGTATGCCGAATGCAGTTGTAGATATTACCCCACAATATGTTGATGATAAATTAAAATCAATTTCAACAAATAAAGATTTAAGTGCATTTATTCTATAAAAATATACAAAAGGAGAAAAATTCATGAGCTTATTATCTAAAACGAGAGAGTTAAACACGTTACTTCAAAAACACAAAGGTATTGCGGTTGATTTTAAAGATGTAGCACAAACGATTAGTAGCGTAACTGTAACAAATGTATTTATTGTATCGCGTCGAGGTAAAATTTTAGGATCGAGTCTAAATGAATTATTAAAAAGTCAAAGAATTATTCAAATGTTGGAAGAAAGACATATTCCAAGTGAATATACAGAACGATTAATGGAAGTTAAACAAACAGAATCAAATATTGATATCGACAATGTATTAACAGTTTTCCCACCTGAAAACAGAGAATTATTCATAGATAGTCGTACAACTATCTTCCCAATTTTAGGTGGAGGAGAAAGATTAGGTACATTAGTACTTGGTCGAGTACATGATGATTTTAATGAAAATGATTTGGTACTAGGTGAATATGCTGCTACAGTTATTGGTATGGAAATCTTACGTGAGAAGCATAGTGAAGTAGAAAAAGAAGCGCGCGATAAAGCTGCTATTACAATGGCAATTAATTCATTATCTTATTCTGAAAAAGAAGCAATTGAACATATCTTTGAAGAACTTGGCGGTACGGAAGGCCTATTAATCGCATCAAAAGTTGCAGATAGAGTTGGTATTACTAGATCTGTAATTGTAAATGCACTACGTAAATTAGAAAGTGCTGGTGTAATTGAATCACGTTCTTTAGGAATGAAAGGTACTTTCATTAAAGTTAAAAAAGAAAAATTCTTAGATGAATTAGAAAAAAGTAAGTAAAACGATGAGTCTGGGGCATAATTCAATGTCCTAGTCGTGACGATGTTATCTTGGCAGTAGTCAACGAAATGACTTTGATGATTATGTTGAAGTCATTTCTTTATTTTTGTCTAATTTTCAATCAAATTGATATTCCACATTAACATGATAGAATTACCTTTAAATTTATGAAAAAATGCTTGAAAAACATTTGCTTTAGACACGGCATTATGTTATATTTATTTTCGGCTATAAAGCCAATACACACATATCAAACGTGATTGTGTAAAGGGTGCAATATTTGTATATTGTCTTTACAATAGTTTGCTATGGAGGTAATTAACCAATAGGAGGAATTTATAATGGCAGTAATTTCAATGAAACAATTACTAGAAGCGGGTGTTCACTTCGGTCACCAAACACGTCGTTGGAACCCAAAAATGAAAAAATATATCTTCACTGAGAGAAATGGTATTTATATCATCGACTTACAAAAAACAGTGAAAAAAGTAGACGAGGCATACAACTTCTTGAAACAAGTTTCAGAAGATGGTGGACAAGTCTTATTCGTAGGAACTAAAAAACAAGCACAAGAATCAGTTAAATCTGAAGCAGAACGTGCTGGTCAATTCTACATTAACCAAAGATGGTTAGGTGGATTATTAACTAACTATAAAACGATCTCAAAACGAATCAAACGTATTTCTGAAATTGAAAAAATGGAAGAAGATGGTTTATTCGAAGTATTACCTAAAAAAGAAGTAGTAGAACTTAAAAAAGAATATGACCGTTTAATCAAATTCTTAGGCGGAATTCGTGATATGAAATCAATGCCTCAAGCATTATTCGTAGTTGACCCACGTAAAGAGCGTAATGCAATTGCTGAAGCTCGTAAATTAAATATTCCTATCGTAGGTATCGTTGACACTAACTGTGATCCTGACGAAATTGACTACGTTATCCCAGCAAACGACGATGCTATCCGTGCGGTTAAATTATTAACTGCTAAAATGGCAGATGCAATCTTAGAAGGTCAACAAGGCGTTTCTAATGAAGAAGTAGCTGCAGAACAAAACATCGATTTAGATGAAAAAGAAAAATCAGAAGAAACAGAAGCAACTGAAGAATAATCAACTGTTGAATCTGACTTAGATATAGTTTAAATGGGTGATAAGATATTAATGCTTATCACCTTTTTTAAAAAGAAAATCGAGGCAAATTACAAATATTCAATTAGAGTATTGGCAATCTTGCCTATAATAATGCTAAAATCATAATATATAAAATGATAACTTATTGGAGGAATAATGAATGGCAACTATTTCAGCAAAACTTGTTAAAGAATTACGTGAAAAAACTGGCGCGGGTATGATGGATTGTAAAAAAGCGCTAACTGAAACTGATGGTGACATCGATAAAGCGATTGACTACCTACGTGAAAAAGGTATTGCTAAAGCAGCTAAAAAAGCAGACCGTATTGCGGCTGAAGGTTTAGTACATGTAGAAACTAAAGGTAACGACGCAGTTATCGTTGAAATCAACTCTGAAACAGACTTTGTTGCTCGTAACGAAGGTTTCCAAGAGTTAGTTAAAGAAATCGCTAATCAAGTATTAGATACAAAAGCTGAAACTGTTGAAGCTTTAATGGAAACAACTTTACCAAATGGTAAATCAGTTGATGAAAGAATTAAAGAAGCAATTTCAACAATCGGTGAAAAATTAAGTGTTCGTCGTTTTGCTATCAGAACTAAAACTGATAACGATGCTTTCGGCGCTTACTTACACATGGGTGGACGCATTGGTGTATTAACAGTTGTTGAAGGTTCAACTGACGAAGAAGCAGCAAGAGACGTTGCTATGCATATCGCTGCAATCAACCCTAAATATGTTTCTTCTGAACAAGTTAGCGAAGAAGAAATCAACCACGAAAGAGAAGTTTTAAAACAACAAGCATTAAATGAAGGTAAACCAGAAAACATCGTTGAAAAAATGGTGGAAGGACGTTTACGTAAATACTTACAAGAAATTTGTGCTGTAGATCAAGACTTCGTTAAAAACCCTGATGTAACAGTTGAAGCTTTCTTAAAAACAAAAGGTGGAAAACTTGTTGACTTCGTACGCTATGAAGTAGGCGAAGGTATGGAAAAACGCGAAGAAAACTTTGCGGATGAAGTTAAAGGACAAATGAAATAATCTGTCATAAAGTAAAACAAGGAAGAAGACACCTTTAATGTTGCTTTATTAAAATGTAAATCATTCTAATAAAACGACAACTGTGTCTTCTTTACTTGTATATGTTACATATATTCACGATAGAGAGGATAAGAAAATGGCTCAAATTTCTAAATATAAACGTGTAGTTTTGAAACTAAGTGGTGAAGCGTTAGCTGGAGAAAAAGGATTTGGCATAAATCCAGTAATTATTAAAAGTGTTGCTGAGCAAGTGGCTGAAGTTGCTAAAATGGACTGTGAAATCGCAGTAATCGTTGGTGGCGGAAACATTTGGAGAGGTAAAACAGGTAGTGACTTAGGTATGGACCGTGGAACTGCTGATTACATGGGTATGCTTGCAACTGTAATGAATGCCTTAGCATTACAAGATAGTTTAGAACAATTGGATTGTGATACACGAGTATTAACATCTATTGAAATGAAGCAAGTGGCTGAACCTTATATTCGTCGTCGTGCAATTAGACACTTAGAAAAGAAACGTGTAGTTATTTTTGCTGCAGGTATTGGAAACCCATACTTCTCTACAGATACTACAGCGGCATTACGTGCTGCAGAAGTTGAAGCAGATGTTATTTTAATGGGCAAAAATAATGTAGATGGTGTATATTCTGCAGATCCTAAAGTAAACAAAGATGCGGTAAAATATGAACATTTAACGCATATTCAAATGCTTCAAGAAGGTTTACAAGTAATGGATTCAACAGCATCCTCATTCTGTATGGATAATAACATTCCGTTAACTGTTTTCTCTATTATGGAAGAAGGAAATATTAAACGTGCTGTTATGGGTGAAAAGATAGGTACGTTAATTACAAAATAAATTTAGAGGTGTAAAATAATGAGTGACATTATTAATGAAACTAAATCAAGAATGCAAAAATCAATCGAAAGCTTATCACGTGAATTAGCTAATATCAGTGCAGGAAGAGCTAATTCAAATTTATTAAACGGCGTAACAGTTGATTACTATGGTGCACCAACACCTGTACAACAATTAGCAAGCATCAATGTTCCAGAAGCACGTTTACTTGTTATTTCTCCATACGACAAAACTTCTGTAGCTGACATCGAAAAAGCGATAATAGCGGCTAACTTAGGTGTCAACCCAACAAGTGATGGTGAAGTGATACGTATTGCAGTACCTGCCTTAACAGAAGAGCGTAGAAAAGAGCGCGTTAAAGATGTTAAGAAAATTGGTGAAGAAGCTAAAGTATCTGTTCGAAATATTCGTCGTGATATGAATGATCAGTTGAAAAAAGATGAAAAAAATGGCGACATTACTGAAGATGAGTTGAGAAGTGGTACTGAAGATGTTCAGAAAGCAACAGACAATTCAATAAAAGAAATTGATCAAATGATTGCTGATAAAGAAAAAGATATTATGTCAGTATAAAACTAATATACAATGACATATTAAAATGCCAGTATTAAACGATAATGTAACATTTAAAATGGGCATGTTTAATTAAATCAAAGATGCATGTGATAATTTAAATTCACAATGAGCATAAAAATGGTGTTTAAACAAGTTAATTAAACATATACTTTATAAATAATAGGCATTAGGTATATTGCTATAATAAAGTTATGTAATTTTTAACCTCAGTATGTATGTCACATTTCTGGTGTAAACTGTACCGAGTCAGACTTTGGTACAGTTTTTTTATTTGCTTATTCAATGCATTAAATGAGTATGATAAAATGATAATGATTGTTTAGTAACTTATACTATATGACAGAGATGATCAGGCTCGGAGGAAAGACCATGTTTAAAAAGCTAATAAATAAAAAGAACACTATAAATAATTATAATGAAGAATTAGACTCGTCTAATATACCTGAACATATCGCTATTATTATGGATGGTAATGGGCGATGGGCTAAGAAGCGAAAAATGCCTAGAATTAAAGGCCATTACGAAGGTATGCAAACAATAAAAAAAATTACTAGGATAGCTAGTGATATTGGTGTTAAGTACTTAACTTTATATGCCTTTTCCACTGAAAATTGGTCAAGACCTGAAAGTGAAGTAAATTATATTATGAATTTGCCTGTCAATTTCTTAAAGACATTCTTACCGGAACTAATTGAAAAAAATGTCAAAGTTGAAACAATTGGATTTACTGATAAGTTGCCAAAATCAACGATAGAAGCAATTAATAATGCTAAAGAAAAGACAGCTAATAATACCGGCTTAAAATTAATATTTGCAATTAATTATGGTGGCAGAGCAGAACTTGTTCATAGTATTAAAAATATGTTTGACGAGCTTCATCAACAAGGTTTAAATAGTGATATCATAGATGAAACATATATAAACAATCATTTAATGACAAAAGACTATCCTGATCCAGAGTTGTTAATTCGTACTTCAGGAGAACAAAGAATAAGTAATTTCTTGATTTGGCAAGTTTCGTATAGTGAATTTATCTTTAATCAAAAATTATGGCCTGACTTTGACGAAGATGAATTAATTAAATGTATAAAAATTTATCAGTCACGTCAAAGACGCTTTGGCGGATTGAGTGAGGAGTAGTATAGTATGAAAGTTAGAACGCTGACAGCTATTATTGCCTTAATCGTATTCTTGCCTATCTTGTTAAAAGGCGGCCTTGTGTTAATGATATTTGCTAATATATTAGCATTGATTGCATTAAAAGAATTGTTGAATATGAATATGATTAAATTTGTTTCAGTTCCTGGTTTAATTAGTGCAGTTGGTCTTATCATCATTATGTTGCCACAACATGCAGGGCCATGGGTACAAGTAATTCAATTAAAAAGTTTAATTGCAATGAGCTTTATTGTATTAAGTTATACTGTCTTATCTAAAAACAGATTTAGTTTTATGGATGCTGCATTTTGCTTAATGTCTGTGGCTTATGTAGGCATTGGTTTTATGTTCTTTTATGAAACGAGATCAGAAGGATTACATTACATATTATATGCCTTTTTAATTGTTTGGCTTACAGATACAGGGGCTTACTTGTTTGGTAAAATGATGGGTAAACATAAGCTTTGGCCAGTAATAAGTCCGAATAAAACAATCGAAGGATTCATAGGTGGCTTGTTCTGTAGTTTGATAGTACCACTTGCAATGTTATATTTTGTAGATTTCAATATGAATGTATGGATATTACTTGGAGTGACATTGATTTTAAGTTTATTTGGTCAATTAGGTGATTTAGTGGAATCAGGATTTAAGCGTCATTTCGGCGTTAAAGACTCAGGTCGTATACTACCTGGACACGGTGGTATTTTAGACCGATTTGACAGCTTTATGTTTGTGTTACCATTATTAAATATTTTATTAATACAAGCTTAATGCTGAGAACAAATCAATAAACGTAAAGAGGAGTTGCTGAGATAATTTAATGAATCTCAGAACTCCTTTTGAAAATTATACGCAATATTAACTTTGAAAATTAGACGTTATATTTTGTGATTTGTCAGTATCATATTATAATGACTTATGTTACGTATACAGCAATCAATTTTAAAATAAAAGAAATTTATAAACAATCGAGGTGTAGCGAGTGAGCTATTTAGTTACAATAATTGCATTTATTATTGTTTTTGGTGTACTAGTAACTGTTCATGAATATGGCCATATGTTTTTTGCGAAAAGAGCAGGCATTATGTGTCCAGAATTTGCGATCGGTATGGGGCCAAAAATTTTTAGTTTTAGAAAAAATGAAACACTTTACACTATTAGGTTATTGCCTGTTGGTGGATATGTTCGTATGGCAGGAGATGGCTTAGAAGAGCCACCAGTCGAGCCCGGTATGAACGTTAAAATTAAACTGAATGAAGAAAATGAAATAACACATATCATATTAGATGATCATCATAAGTTTCAACAAATTGAAGCGATCGAAGTTAAAAAATGTGATTTTAAGGATGACTTATTCATAGAAGGTATCACTGCTTATGATAATGAAAGACATCATTTTAAAATTGCTAGAAAGTCTTTCTTTGTTGAAAATGGTAGCTTAGTTCAAATTGCTCCGAGAGACAGACAATTTGCACATAAAAAGCCATGGCCGAAATTTTTAACATTATTTGCGGGACCGTTATTTAACTTTATATTAGCTTTAGTCCTATTTATTGGTCTTGCATATTATCAAGGTACACCTACGTCTACTGTAGAACAAGTCGCAGATAAGTATCCAGCACAACAAGCAGGATTACAAAAAGGTGATAAAATTGTTCAAATTGGCAAATATAAAATATCTGAATTTGATGATGTTGATAAGGCGTTAGATAAAGTTAAAGATAATAAGACGACTGTTAAATTTGAACGTGATGGTAAAACGAAGTCAGTTGAATTAACACCTAAAAAGACTGAAAGAAAACTGACTAAAGTAAGTTCAGAGACGAAGTATGTTCTCGGATTCCAACCAGCGAGTGAACATACACTTTTTAAACCAATTGTATTCGGATTTAAAAGCTTTTTAATCGGTAGTACTTATATTTTTACAGCTGTAGTAGGTATGTTGGCTAGTATATTTACGGGCGGATTCTCATTTGATATGTTAAATGGTCCGGTTGGTATTTATCATAACGTAGACTCAGTTGTTAAAGCGGGTATCATTAGCTTAATTGGTTACACTGCGTTATTAAGTGTAAACTTAGGTATTATGAATTTAATTCCTATTCCTGCACTAGACGGTGGTCGTATTTTATTTGTTATATATGAAGCGATTTTCAGAAAACCAGTTAATAAAAAAGCGGAAACAACGATTATTGCTATTGGTGCCATTTTCATGGTCGTTATTATGATATTAGTAACGTGGAATGATATTCGACGATATTTCTTATAATTTAGGAGGATAAATAATTATGAAGCAATCCAAAGTTTTTATACCAACGATGCGTGACGTGCCATCAGAAGCAGAAGCACAAAGTCATCGTTTATTATTGAAATCGGGTTTGATAAAACAAAGTACAAGTGGGATTTATAGTTATTTACCGCTAGCAACACGTGTGTTAAATAATATTACTGCAATTGTGCGACAAGAAATGGAACGTATCGATTCTGTTGAAATTTTAATGCCAGCGTTACAACAAGCTGAATTATGGGAAGAATCAGGACGTTGGGGTGCATATGGCCCAGAATTAATGCGTTTACAAGATAGACATGGAAGACAATTTGCATTAGGTCCAACACATGAAGAATTAGTTACATCAATAGTAAGAAATGAATTGAAATCATACAAACAATTACCGATGACATTATTCCAAATTCAATCTAAATTCCGTGATGAAAAGAGACCACGTTTTGGTTTACTTCGTGGTCGTGAATTTATTATGAAAGATGCGTATTCATTCCATGCTGACGAGGCATCATTAGATCAAACGTATCAAGATATGTATCAAGCGTATAGCCGTATTTTTGAGAGAGTTGGCATTAACGCAAGACCAGTAGTTGCAGATTCAGGTGCTATTGGCGGTAGCCATACACATGAATTTATGGCATTAAGTGCTATCGGTGAGGATACAATCGTTTACAGTAAAGAAAGCGATTATGCTGCTAACATCGAAAAAGCAGAAGTCGTTTACGAACCAAATCATAAGCATACTACTGTGCAACCTATAGAAAAAATTGAAACACCAAATGTTAAGACTGCGCAAGAATTGGCAGACTTTTTAGGTAGACCAGTAGATGAAATCGTTAAAACGATGATTTTCAAAGTTGATGGCGAATATATTATGGTTTTAGTGCGTGGACATCATGAAATTAATGACATTAAATTAAAATCTTATTTCGGCACAGATAATATTGAATTAGCAACACAAGACGAAATTGTTAATTTAGTTGGTGCAAATCCTGGTTCACTAGGTCCTGTAATTGATAAAGAAATCAAAATTTATGCAGATAATTTTGTGCAAGATTTAAATAATTTAGTTGTCGGTGCTAACGAAGATGGTTATCACTTAATTAATGTAAATGTAGGTAGAGACTTCAACGTTGATGCATATGGCGATTTCCGTTTTATTTTAGAAGGCGAAAAGTTAAGTGATGGTTCAGGCGTTGCACATTTTGCTGAAGGTATTGAAGTTGGTCAAGTATTTAAATTGGGTACTAAGTATTCAGAATCAATGAATGCTACATTCTTAGATAATCAAGGAAAAGCTCAACCGTTAATTATGGGTTGTTATGGTATTGGAATTTCTAGAACGCTAAGTGCAATTGTTGAACAAAATCACGATGATAATGGTATTGTTTGGCCTAAATCAGTTACTCCATTTGATTTACATTTAATTTCTATTAATCCTAAGAAAGATGATCAACGAGAACTAGCGGATGCACTATATGCTGAATTTAATACTAAATTTGATGTGTTGTACGATGATCGTCAGGAACGTGCGGGTGTCAAATTTAATGATGCCGATTTAATTGGTTTACCACTGCGAATTGTTGTTGGTAAACGTGCATCGGAAGGTATTGTAGAAGTTAAAGAACGTTTAACAGGTGATAGCGAAGAAGTCCACATTGATGACTTAATCACTGTCATTACAAATAAATATGATAACTTAAAATAATTAAGATCGAATGAATTATAAGAGTAGGAAAAAGCTGAAAGAAATCAGATGCTTATGTCCTGCTCTTATTATTTTTGATATAATGATTATTCGATGAAAAATGACTGAAGACATAGTATAATTAAAGATAAATTTGTTTTAACAATATTATGATTAGCCAAATATAAAGCATTTAATTTTCTATCATTACTATGCTCACATAATCTAAATATTGTTCGAACACGTAAAAGTAATTTCTATTTAAGGTGGTAATTGTCTTGGCAATGACAGAGCAACAAAAATTTAAAGTGCTTACTGATCAAATTAAAATTTCAAATCAATTAGATGCTGAAATTTTAAATTCAGGTGAACTGACACGTATAGATGTTTCTAACAAAAACAGAACATGGGAATTTCATATTACATTACCACAATTCTTAGCTCATGAAGATTATTTATTATTTATAAATGCAATAGAGCAAGAGTTTAAAGATATCGCCAACGTTACATGTCGTTTTACGGTAACAAATGGCACGAATCAAGATGAACATGTAATTAAATACTTTGGACACTGTATTGACCAAACAGCTTTATCTCCAAAAGTTAAAGGTCAATTGAAACAGAAAAAGCTTATTATGTCTGGAAAAGTATTAAAAGTAATGGTATCAAATGACATTGAACGTAATCATTTTGATAAGGCATGCAATGGAAGTCTTATCAAAGCGTTTAGAAATTGTGGTTTTGATATCGATAAAATCATATTCGAAACAAATGATAATGATCAAGAACAAAACTTAGCTTCTTTAGAAGCACATATACAAGAAGAAGACGAACAAAGTGCACGATTGGCAACAGAGAAACTTGAAAAAATGAAAGCTGAAAAAGCGAAACAACAAGATAACAACGAAAGTGCTGTCGATAAGTGTCAAATTGGTAAGCCGATTCAAATTGAAAATATTAAACCAATTGAATCTATTATTGAGGAAGAGTATAAAGTTGCAATAGAGGGTGTCATTTTTGATATTAACTTAAAAGAACTTAAAAGTGGTCGTCATATCGTAGAAATTAAAGTGACTGACTATACGGACTCTTTAGTTTTAAAAATGTTTACTCGTAAAAACAAAGATGATTTAGAACATTTTAAAGCGCTAAGTGTTGGTAAATGGGTTAGGGCTCAAGGTCGTATTGAAGAAGATACATTTATTAGAGATTTAGTTATGATGATGTCTGATATTGAAGAGATTAAAAAAGCGACAAAAAAAGATAAGGCTGAAGAAAAGCGTGTAGAATTCCACTTGCATACTGCAATGAGTCAAATGGATGGTATACCAAATATTAGTGCGTATGTTAAACAGGCAGCAGACTGGGGACATCCAGCCATTGCGGTTACAGACCATAATGTTGTGCAAGCATTTCCAGATGCTCACGCAGCAGCGGAAAAACATGGTATTAAAATGATATACGGTATGGAAGGTATGTTAGTTGATGATGGTGTTCCGATTGCATACAAACCACAAGATGTCGTATTAAAAGATGCTACTTATGTTGTATTCGACGTTGAGACAACTGGTTTATCAAATCAGTATGATAAAATCATCGAGCTTGCAGCTGTGAAAGTTCATAACGGCGAAATCATCGATAAGTTTGAAAGGTTTAGTAATCCGCATGAACGATTATCGGAAACGATTATCAATTTGACGCATATTACTGATGATATGTTAGTAGATGCCCCTGAGATTGAAGAAGTACTTACAGAATTTAAAGAATGGGTTGGCGATGCGATATTCGTAGCACATAATGCTTCGTTTGATATGGGCTTCATCGACACGGGATATGAACGTCTTGGATTTGGACCATCTACGAATGGTGTTATCGATACATTAGAATTATCTCGTACGATTAATACTGAATATGGTAAACATGGTTTAAATTTCTTAGCTAAAAAATACGGTGTAGAATTAACGCAACATCACCGTGCCATTTATGATACAGAGGCAACAGCTTACATTTTCATAAAAATGGTTCAACAAATGAAAGAATTAGGCGTATTAAATCATAACGAAATCAACAAAAAACTCAGTAATGAAGATGCATATAAACGTGCAAGACCTAGTCATGTCACATTAATTGTACAAAACCAACAAGGTCTTAAAAATCTATTTAAAATTGTAAGTGCATCATTAGTGAAGTATTTCTACCGTACGCCTCGAATTCCACGTTCATTGTTAGATGAATATCGTGAGGGATTATTGGTAGGTACAGCGTGTGATGAAGGTGAATTATTTACGGCAGTTATGCAGAAGGACCAGAGCCAAGTTGAAAAAATTGCCAAATATTATGATTTTATTGAAATTCAACCACCGGCACTTTATCAAGATTTAATTGATAGAGAGCTTATTAGAGATACTGAAACATTACATGAAATTTATCAACGTTTAATACATGCAGGTGACACAGCGGGTATTCCTGTTATTGCGACAGGAAATGCACACTATTTGTTTGAACATGATGGTATCGCACGTAAAATTTTAATAGCATCACAACCCGGCAATCCACTTAATCGCTCAACTTTACCGGAAGCACATTTTAGAACTACAGATGAAATGTTAAACGAGTTTCATTTTTTAGGTGAAGAAAAAGCGCATGAAATTGTTGTGAAAAATACAAACGAATTAGCAGATCGAATTGAACGTGTTGTTCCTATTAAAGATGAATTATACACACCGCGTATGGAAGGTGCTAACGAAGAAATTAGAGAACTAAGTTATGCAAATGCGCGTAAATTGTATGGTGAAGACCTGCCTCAAATCGTAATTGATCGATTAGAAAAAGAATTAAAAAGTATTATCGGTAATGGATTTGCGGTAATTTACTTAATTTCGCAACGTTTAGTTAAAAAATCATTAGATGATGGATACTTAGTTGGTTCCCGTGGTTCAGTAGGTTCTAGTTTTGTAGCGACAATGACTGAGATTACTGAAGTAAACCCGTTACCGCCACACTATATTTGTCCGAACTGTAAAAGGAGTGAATTTTTCAATGATGGTTCAGTAGGATCAGGATTCGATTTACCTGATAAGACGTGTGAAACTTGTGGAGCGCCACTTATTAAAGAAGGACAAGATATTCCGTTTGAAACATTTTTAGGATTTAAAGGAGATAAAGTTCCTGATATCGACTTAAACTTTAGTGGTGAATATCAACCGAATGCCCATAACTACACAAAAGTATTATTTGGTGAGGATAAAGTATTCCGTGCAGGTACAATTGGTACCGTTGCTGAAAAGACTGCTTTTGGTTATGTTAAAGGTTATTTGAATGATCAAGGCATCCACAAAAGAGGCGCTGAAATAGATCGACTCGTTAAAGGATGTACAGGTGTTAAACGTACAACCGGACAGCATCCAGGGGGTATTATTGTAGTACCTGATTACATGGATATTTATGATTTTACGCCGATACAATATCCTGCCGATGATCAAAATTCAGCATGGATGACGACACATTTTGATTTCCATTCTATTCATGATAATGTATTAAAACTTGATATACTTGGACATGATGATCCAACAATGATTCGTATGCTTCAAGATTTATCAGGAATTGATCCAAAAACAATACCTGTAGATGATAAAGAAGTTATGCAGATTTTTAGTACACCTGAAAGTTTGGGTGTTACTGAAAATGAAATTTTATGTAAAACAGGTACATTTGGAGTACCAGAATTCGGTACAGGATTCGTGCGTCAAATGTTAGAAGATACAAAGCCAACAACATTTTCTGAATTAGTTCAAATCTCAGGATTATCTCATGGGACAGATGTGTGGTTAGGCAATGCTCAAGAATTAATTAAAACCGGTATATGTGATTTATCAAGTGTAATTGGTTGTCGTGATGATATCATGGTTTATTTAATGTATGCTGGTTTAGAACCATCAATGGCTTTTAAAATAATGGAGTCAGTACGTAAAGGTAAAGGTTTAACTGAAGAAATGATTGAAACGATGAAAGAAAATGAAGTGCCGGATTGGTATTTAGATTCATGTCTTAAAATTAAGTACATGTTCCCTAAAGCCCATGCAGCAGCATACGTTTTAATGGCAGTACGTATCGCATATTTCAAAGTACATCATCCACTTTATTACTATGCATCTTACTTTACAATTCGTGCGTCAGACTTTGATTTAATAACGATGATTAAAGATAAAACAAGCATTCGAAATACTGTAAAAGACATGTATTCTCGCTATATGGATCTAGGTAAAAAAGAAAAAGACGTATTAACTGTCTTGGAAATTATGAATGAAATGGCGCATCGAGGTTATCGAATGCAACCGATTAGTTTAGAAAAGAGTCAGGCGTTCGAATTTATCATTGAAGGCGATACACTTATTCCGCCGTTCATATCAGTGCCTGGGCTTGGCGAAAACGTTGCGAAACGAATTGTTGAAGCTCGTGACGATGGACCATTTTTATCAAAAGAAGATTTAAACAAAAAAGCTGGATTATCTCAGAAAATTATTGAGTATTTAGATGAGTTAGGCTCATTACCGAATTTACCAGATAAAGCTCAACTTTCGATATTCGATATGTAAAATGAAATAATTAAGCTATTTATTTAATGCGTATGGCATAGTCGAAGAAATACAAAATTGTTGCTGGACACAAAGTTATGCCTGTATTTTTTTAGCGTCTTACGAGTCTATTCGAATGTAATGGTGAAATAAATGAACAAACTTTTACAAGAATCTCTGATTAATAGTGAAGTCATTTGTTTCAAGCATAAACTTATGCTATAATTAAGTTGCTTAAAAATTAGTGAACTCAGGCAGAAGAGTGGGAGATTCCCGCTCTTTTCTATTTGCCAAAAAGGGAGGCCTGTATGAGTAAAATTACAGAACAAGTAGAAGTGATCGTTCAACCAATAATGGAAGACTTGAATTTTGAACTTGTAGACGTTGAATATGTCAAAGAGGGTAGAGATCATTTTCTTAGAATCTCTATTGATAAAGAAGGTGGCGTAGATTTAAATGATTGTACGCTAGCTTCTGAAAAAATAAGTGAAGCTATGGATGCAAATGATCCTATTCCTGAAATGTATTATTTAGACGTAGCGTCACCTGGTGCAGAACGTCCAATTAAAAAAGAACAAGATTTCCAAAATGCAATAACTAAACCTGTATTTGTTTCTTTATATGTACCAATTGAAGGTGAAAAGGAATGGTTAGGCATTTTACAAGAAGTCAATAATGAAACAATTGTAGTACAAGTTAAAATCAAAGCAAGAACGAAAGATATAGAGATACCGAGAGACAAAATAGCAAAAGCACGTCACGCAGTTATGATTTAACGTGATGAGGAGGAAAAAACGTGTCAAGTAATGAATTATTATTAGCTACTGAGTATTTAGAAAAAGAAAAGAAGATTCCTAGAGCAGTATTAATTGATGCTATTGAAGCAGCTTTAATTACTGCATACAAAAAGAATTATGATAGTGCAAGAAATGTCCGTGTGGAATTAAATATGGATCAAGGTACTTTCAAAGTTATCGCTCGTAAAGATGTTGTTGAAGAAGTATTTGACGACAGAGATGAAGTGGATTTAAGTACAGCGCTTGTTAAAAACCCTGCATATGAAATTGGTGATATATACGAAGAAGATGTAACACCTAAAGATTTTGGTCGTGTAGGTGCTCAAGCAGCGAAACAAGCAGTAATGCAACGTCTTCGTGATGCTGAACGTGAAATTTTATTTGAAGAATTTATAGACAAAGAAGAAGACATACTTACTGGAATTATTGACCGTGTTGACCATCGTTATGTATATGTGAATTTAGGTCGTATCGAAGCTGTTTTATCTGAAGCAGAAAGAAGTCCTAACGAAAAATATATTCCTAACGAACGTATCAAAGTATATGTTAACAAAGTGGAACAAACGACAAAAGGTCCTCAAATCTATGTTTCTCGTAGCCATCCAGGTTTATTAAAACGTTTATTTGAACAAGAAGTTCCAGAAATTTACGATGGTACTGTAATTGTTAAATCAGTAGCACGTGAAGCTGGCGATCGCTCTAAAATTAGTGTCTTCTCTGAAAACAATGATATAGATGCTGTTGGTGCATGTGTTGGTGCCAAAGGCGCGCGTGTTGAAGCTGTTGTTGAAGAGCTAGGTGGCGAAAAAATCGACATCGTTCAATGGAATGAAGATCCAAAAGTATTTGTAAAAAATGCTTTAAGCCCTTCTCAAGTTTTAGAAGTTATTGTTGATGAAACAAATCAATCTACGGTAGTTGTTGTTCCAGATTATCAATTGTCATTAGCGATTGGTAAAAGAGGACAAAACGCACGTCTAGCTGCTAAATTAACCGGCTGGAAAATTGATATTAAATCAGAAACAGATGCGCGTGAAGCGGGTATCTATCCAGTAGTTGAAGCTGAAAAAGTAACTGAAGAAGATATTGCTTTAGAAGATGCTGACACAACAGAATCAACCGAAGAGGTAAATGATGTTTCAGTTGAAACAAATGTAGAGAAAGAATCTGAATAATAGGTTGGAGTGAAGTATCTATGAAAAAGAAAAAAATTCCGATGCGAAAATGTATTCTTTCAAATGAAATGCATCCCAAAAAAGATATGATTCGTGTTGTTGTTAATAAAGAAGGCGAAATCTTTGCGGATGTTACTGGAAAGAAACAAGGCCGTGGCGCATATGTTTCTAAAGATGTTGCTATGGTTGAAAAAGCACAACAAAAAGAAATTTTAGAAAAATATTTTAAAGCATCTAAAGAGCAATTGGATCCTGTTTACAAAGAAATTATTAGATTAATTTATAGAGAAGAAATCCCAAAATGAGTATAGATCAAATATTAAACTTTTTAGGATTAGCAATGAGAGCTGGTAAAGTAAAAACAGGTGAATCAGTCATTGTTAATGAGATTAAAAAAGGAAATTTGAAGCTCGTTATTGTTGCAAATGATGCGTCTGATAATACAGCTAAATTAATTACAGATAAATGTAAGAGTTACAAAGTTCCATTCAGAAAGTTTGGAAATCGAAATGAATTGGGAATAGCACTTGGAAAAGGTGAGCGTGTTAATGTAGGGATTACTGACCCAGGCTTTGCTAAAAAGTTGCTATCAATGATAGATGAATATCATAAGGAGTGATTATATGAGTAAACAAAGAATTTACGAATATGCGAAAGAATTAAATCTAAAGAGTAAAGAGATTATAGATGAGTTAAAAAGCATGAATATTGAGGTTTCAAATCATATGCAAGCTTTGGAAGATGACCAAATTAAAGCATTAGATAAAAAGTTCAAAAAAGAACAAAAGAACGACAATAAACAAAGCACTCAAAATAATCACCAAAAATCAAACAATCAAAACCAAAATAAAGGGCAACAAAAAGATAACAAAAAGAATCAACAACAAAATAATAAAGGCAACAAAGGCAATAAAAAGAATAATAGAAATAATAAGAAAAATAACAAGAATAATAAACCACAAAATCAACCAGCTGCTCCAAAAGAAATACCATCAAAAGTGACATATCAAGAAGGTATTACAGTAGGCGAATTTGCGGATAAATTAAATGTTGAATCATCCGAAATTATCAAAAAATTATTCTTACTTGGTATTGTTGCTAATATCAATCAATCATTAAATCAAGAAACAATCGAATTAATTGCCGATGATTATGGCGTTGAGGTTGAAGAAGAAGTTGTGATTAATGAAGAAGATTTATCAATCTACTTTGAAGACGAAAAAGATGATCCAGAAGCAATTGAGAGACCAGCAGTTGTAACAATTATGGGACATGTTGACCATGGTAAAACGACTTTATTAGATTCAATTCGTCATACAAAAGTTACAGCAGGTGAAGCAGGCGGAATCACTCAACATATTGGTGCATATCAAATTGAAAACGATGGCAAAAAAATCACTTTCTTAGATACACCGGGACATGCTGCATTTACAACGATGCGTGCGCGTGGTGCACAAGTAACAGATATTACAATTTTAGTAGTTGCAGCTGACGATGGTGTTATGCCACAAACAATTGAAGCAATTAACCATGCTAAAGAAGCAGAAGTACCAATTATTGTTGCAGTAAATAAAATTGATAAACCAACTTCAAATCCTGATCGAGTTATGCAAGAATTAACTGAATATGGTTTAATTCCTGAAGATTGGGGCGGCGAAACAATTTTCGTTCCACTTTCTGCATTAAGTGGTGATGGTATCGACGATTTATTAGAAATGATAGGATTAGTTGCAGAAGTTCAAGAACTTAAAGCAAATCCTAAAAACCGTGCTGTTGGTACAGTTATCGAAGCTGAATTAGATAAATCACGTGGTCCTTCTGCATCATTATTAGTACAAAATGGTACATTAAATGTTGGTGATGCGATTGTAGTTGGTAATACTTACGGCCGTATCCGTGCAATGGTTAATGACTTAGGTCAAAGAATCAAAACGGCTGGTCCATCAACGCCTGTTGAAATTACAGGTATTAATGATGTGCCACAAGCTGGGGATCGCTTTGTTGTATTTAGTGATGAAAAACAAGCTCGTCGTATTGGTGAATCAAGACACGAAGCTAGCATTGTACAACAACGTCAAGAAAGTAAAAATGTTTCATTAGATAACCTGTTTGAACAAATGAAACAAGGTGAAATGAAAGATTTAAACGTTATTATTAAAGGTGATGTTCAAGGTTCTGTTGAAGCTTTAGCTGCATCATTAATGAAAATTGATGTTGAAGGCGTAAATGTTCGT
Source organism: Staphylococcus sp. EG-SA-17 (assembly GCF_017151845.1). Classification (NCBI taxonomy): domain Bacteria; kingdom Bacillati; phylum Bacillota; class Bacilli; order Caryophanales; family Staphylococcaceae; genus Staphylococcus; species Staphylococcus sp. EG-SA-17. The sequence continues at coordinate 22,129 of NZ_JACVZO010000005.1, read as the reverse complement.
ATCATTCATACAGCGGTTGGTGCAATTAATGAGTCAGACGTGACACTTGCTAATGCCTCAAATGGTATTATCATTGGTTTCAATGTTCGTCCAGACAGTGGTGCAAAACGTGCTGCAGAAGCTGAAAATGTTGATATGCGTTTACACAGAGTTATTTATAATGTTATCGAAGAAATTGAATCAGCGATGAAAGGTTTACTTGATCCAGAATTTGAAGAACAAGTTATCGGACAAGCTGAAGTTCGTCAAACATTCAAAGTTTCTAAAGTTGGTACTATTGCTGGATGTTATGTTACTGAAGGTAAAATTACGCGAAATGCTGGTGTACGTATTATTCGTGATGGTATTGTTCAATATGAAGGCGAATTAGATACACTTAAACGTTTCAAAGATGATGCTAAGGAAGTTGCAAAAGGTTATGAATGTGGTATTACAATTGAAAACTACAATGACCTTAAAGAAGGCGATGTTATCGAAGCATTTGAAATGGTTGAAATTAAGCGTTAATTAAATAAATTACAAGCTAAAAGTATAGTTAAGATTGATATGCTCCCTATAAATATTGCACTTTTTAAGTGTCTACTTTATAGGGAGCATATTTGATACTAGCTTTTGGTTTTTTATTAGAATAGATTACCTATTAAAAGTTACGTTATATGGACATGATTTTGTATAAAATTTTGTGGTGGCCTAGAATGATTTTTAATGACAAAATATAATGTCGACTATTATTGGAAAATTTTCTGTTGAAATGCCTATCTTACGGCAAACTTTATTTGATTTTATAGGCTTAATTTATTAAAATAACGTGTGAGCTAAAATAATTGTTTAAGCATTGTTACACTAAAAAATGCAAATAACAATTGAACTTAAAGATAAAGAGGTGACAAGAATGAGCAGTATGAGAGCAGAGCGTGTTGGTGAACAAATGAAGAAGGAATTAATGGATATCATCAACAATAAAGTCAAAGATCCTCGAGTTGGTTTTATTACAATTACAGATGTTGTTTTAACAAATGATTTATCGCAGGCTAAAGTATTTTTAACTGTATTAGGTAACGATAAAGAAGTAGAAAATACATTTAAAGCACTTGATAAAGCAAAAGGCTTCATTAAGTCTGAATTAGGTTCTAGGATGCGATTACGTATTATGCCGGAATTAATGTATGAATATGATCAATCAATCGAATATGGTAATAAAATTGAACGAATGATTCAAGATTTACACAAACAAGATAGATAATTTAGTGTTAGGTATCTGGAAAATGTTTGATAATTTCTTAATATCGGTATATTAACATTAAACAGTTAATACATAGATGTGTAGAAATAGTTAACATTTTCCAGTTTTTTTATGAATAAATTCAGTTGAAACGCTATTAAAATATATTTTAAAAAAGAAGGTGACTATATGTATAATGGGATATTACCAGTATATAAAGAGCGCGGTTTAACAAGTCATGACGTTGTATTCAAATTGCGTAAAATATTAAAAACTAAAAAAATAGGTCACACGGGTACGCTTGATCCCGAAGTTGCAGGCGTGTTACCGGTATGTATAGGTAATGCAACGAGAGTTAGTGATTATGTTATGGATATGGGCAAAGCTTATGAAGCAACTGTATCGATAGGAAGAAGTACAACGACTGAAGATCAAACGGGTGATACATTGGAAACAAAAGGTGTACACTCAGCAGATTTTAATAAGGACGATATTGACCGATTGTTAGAAAGTTTTAAAGGTATCATTGAACAAATTCCGCCGATGTACTCATCCGTCAAAGTAAATGGTAGAAAATTATATGAATATGCGCGTAATAATGAAACAGTTGAAAGACCAAAGCGTAAAGTTAATATTAAAGACATTGGGCGTATATCTGAATTAGATTTTAAAGAAAATGAGTGTCATTTTAAAATACGCGTCATCTGTGGTAAAGGTACATATATTAGAACGCTAGCAACTGATATTGGTGTGAAATTAGGCTTTCCGGCACATATGTCGAAATTAACACGAATCGAGTCTGGTGGATTTGTGTTGAAAGATAGCCTTACATTAGAACAAATAAAAGAACTTCATGAGCAGGATTCATTGCAAAATAAATTGTTTCCTTTAGAATATGGATTAAAGGGTTTGCCAAGCATTAAAATTAAAGATTCGCACATAAAAAAACGTATTTTAAATGGGCAGAAATTTAATAAAAATGAATTTGATAACAAAATTAAAGACCAAATTGTATTTATTGATGATGATTCAGAAAAAGTATTAGCAATTTATATGGTACACCCTACAAAAGAATCAGAAATTAAACCTAAAAAAGTCTTTAATTAAAGGAGATAGAATTTATGAAAGTCATAGAAGTGACACATCCTATACAATCTAAACAGTATATTACAGAGGATGTTGCAATGGCATTCGGATTTTTCGATGGCATGCATAAAGGTCATGACAAAGTCTTTGATATATTAAACGAAATAGCTGAGGCACGCAGTTTAAAAAAAGCGGTGATGACATTTGATCCGCATCCATCTGTCGTGTTGAATCCTAAAAGAAAACGAACAACGTATTTAACGCCACTTTCAGATAAAATCGAAAAAATTAGCCAACATGATATTGATTATTGTATAGTGGTTAATTTTTCATCTAGGTTTGCTAATGTGAGCGTTGAAGATTTTGTTGAAAATTATATAATTAAAAATAATGTAAAAGAAGTCATTGCTGGTTTTGATTTTACTTTTGGTAAATTTGGAAAAGGTAATATGACTGTTCTTCAAGAATATGATGCGTTTAATACGACAATTGTGAGTAAACAAGAAATTGAAAATGAAAAAATTTCTACAACTTCTATTCGTCAAGATTTAATCAATGGTGAGTTGCAAAAAGCGAATGATGCTTTAGGCTATATATATTCTATTAAAGGCACTGTAGTGCAAGGTGAAAAAAGGGGAAGAACTATTGGCTTCCCAACAGCTAACATTCAACCTAGTGATGATTATTTGTTGCCTCGTAAAGGTGTTTATGCTGTTAGTATTGAAATCGGCACTGAAAATAAATTATATCGAGGGGTAGCTAACATAGGTGTAAAGCCAACATTTCATGATCCTAACAAAGCAGAAGTTGTCATCGAAGTGAATATCTTTGACTTTGAGGATAATATTTATGGTGAACGAGTGACCGTGAATTGGCATCATTTCTTACGTCCTGAGATTAAATTTGATGGTATCGACCCATTAGTTAAACAAATGAATGATGATAAATCGCGTGCTAAATATTTATTAGCAGTTGATTTTGGTGATGAAGTAGCTTATAATATCTAGAGTTGCGTATAGTTATATAAACAATCTATACCACACCTTTTTCTTAGTAGGTCGAATCTCCAACGCCTAACTCGGATTAAGGAGTATTCAAACATTTTAAGGAGGAAATTGATTATGGCAATTTCACAAGAACGTAAAAACGAAATCATTAAAGAATACCGTGTACACGAAACTGATACTGGTTCACCAGAAGTACAAATCGCTGTACTTACTGCAGAAATCAACGCAGTAAACGAACACTTACGTACACACAAAAAAGACCACCATTCACGTCGTGGATTATTAAAAATGGTAGGTCGTCGTAGACATTTATTAAACTACTTACGTAGTAAAGATATTCAACGTTACCGTGAATTAATTAAATCACTTGGTATCCGTCGTTAATCTTAATATAACGTCTTTGAGGTTGGGGCATATTTATGTTCCAACCTTAATTTATATTAAAAAAGCTTTTTACAAATATTAACATTTATTATATGTTAAGCTAATATTGAGTGAATAATAAGGTTACAATGAGATAAAGATGATATAAGTACACCTAGAGTAATAATCAAGATATTAAAAATAAAGTATGTTTTTTTAAAAAATATAACTTATATTTATACTGATAAGGGTGGGACGATAAGTCTATTTTGTAAATAATAGATGGATATCCCGCTCTCTTTTTTTCCAATTCAATATTTTATAACTAATATTAAAATACGATAATAAATGATATGATATAACTATTAGATTCAAGAGAGGAGATTTATAATGTCTCAAGAAAAGAAAGTTTTTAAAACTGAATGGGCAGGAAGATCTTTAACGATTGAAACAGGGCAATTAGCTAAACAAGCAAATGGCGCTGTATTGGTTCGTTATGGAGATACAGTCGTGTTATCGACGGCAACTGCATCAAAAGAACCTCGTGATGGAGATTTCTTCCCATTAACAGTGAACTATGAAGAAAAAATGTACGCTGCGGGTAAAATTCCTGGTGGATTTAAAAAGAGAGAAGGACGTCCTGGTGACGATGCAACATTAACTGCGCGATTAATTGATAGACCAATTAGACCTTTATTCCCTAAAGGATATAAGCATGATGTTCAAATTATGAACATGGTATTAAGTGCAGATCCTGATTGTTCACCACAAATGGCTGCAATGATTGGTTCATCTATGGCGCTTAGTGTGTCGGATATTCCATTCCAAGGGCCAATCGCCGGTGTAAATGTGGGTTATATTGACGGTAAATATATCATTAACCCAACAGTAGAAGAAAAAGAAGTTTCTCGTTTAGACCTTGAAGTAGCTGGTCATAAAGATGCAGTAAACATGGTAGAGGCAGGCGCTAGTGAGATTACTGAACAAGAAATGTTAGAGGCGATTTTCTTTGGTCATGAAGAGATTCAACGTTTAGTTGAGTTCCAACAACAAATCGTCGACCACATTCAACCTGTTAAACAAGAATTTATTCCAGCAGAGCGTGATGAAGCGCTAGTTGAACGTGTAAAATCTTTAACCGAAGAAAAAGGACTTAAAGAAACAGTTTTAACATTTGATAAACAACAACGAGATGAAAATCTTGATAACTTAAAAGAAGAAATCGTCAATGAATTTATCGATGAAGAAGATCCAGAGAATGAATTACTTATTAAAGAAGTTTATGCAATTTTAAATGAATTAGTGAAAGAAGAAGTTCGACGTTTAATTGCAGATGAAAAAATTAGACCAGACGGCCGTAAACCTGATGAAATCCGTCCATTAGATTCTGAAGTTGGTATTTTACCTAGAACGCATGGTTCAGGTCTATTTACACGTGGTCAGACTCAAGCACTTTCAGTTTTAACATTAGGTGCTTTAGGCGATTATCAATTAATTGATGGTTTAGGACCTGAAGAAGAAAAAAGATTCATGCATCATTATAACTTCCCGAATTTTTCAGTAGGTGAAACTGGTCCAGTACGTGCGCCAGGTCGTCGTGAAATTGGACATGGTGCGTTAGGTGAAAGAGCATTAAAATATATTATTCCTGATACTGCTGATTTCCCATATACAATTCGTATTGTAAGTGAGGTACTTGAATCAAACGGTTCATCATCTCAAGCGTCAATTTGTGGATCAACATTAGCATTAATGGATGCGGGCGTACCGATTAAAGCACCAGTTGCTGGTATTGCTATGGGCCTTGTTACACGTGAAGATAGCTATACGATTTTAACTGATATCCAAGGTATGGAAGATGCATTAGGTGATATGGACTTTAAAGTCGCTGGTACTAAAGAAGGTATTACAGCAATCCAAATGGATATTAAAATTGATGGTTTAACGCGTGAAATTATCGAAGAGGCTCTAGAACAAGCGAGACGTGGTCGTTTAGAAATAATGAATCATATGTTACAAACAATTGATCAACCACGTACTGAATTAAGTGCTTACGCGCCAAAAGTTGTAACTATGACAATTAAACCAGATAAGATTAGAGATGTTATCGGACCTGGTGGTAAAAAAATTAACGAAATTATTGATGAAACAGGCGTTAAATTAGATATTGAACAAGATGGTACTATCTTTATTGGGGCCGTTGATCAAGCTATGATAAATCGTGCTCGTGAAATCATTGAGGAAATTACACGTGAAGCGGAAGTAGGTCAAACTTATCAAGCCACTGTTAAACGTATTGAAAAATACGGTGCGTTTGTAGGCCTATTCCCGGGTAAAGATGCGTTGCTTCACATTTCACAAATTTCAAAAAATAGAATTGAAAAAGTGGAAGATGTATTAAAAATCGGTGACACAATTGAAGTTAAGATTACTGAAATTGATAAACAAGGTCGAGTAAATGCTTCACACAGAGCATTAGAAGAATAATATTTAAAGTCATATGACGACAATGTATCGTCATGTGATTTTTTTATGCAATTTTTTACGAAGTGATCCATTTTGAATTTGTTGTATTGAACATTTTAAAACGCTTTATTATTTTGTGTGTAACTGTTAATTATCCTGTATGTATAGTGATTAATAGTGTACATCAAGTGTTTTTTAACTTATAATGAATAGTGAGTTTATATATGGACGGGTAACAAATTTAGGAGGTAAGATTTTGAGTTTAATAAAGAAAAAGAATAAAGATATTCGCATTATACCATTAGGCGGTGTTGGCGAAATTGCTAAAAATATGTATATCGTTGAAGTAGACGATGAAATGTTTATGTTAGATGCTGGACTTATGTTTCCAGAAGACGAAATGCTAGGTATTGATATTGTTATACCAGACATTTCATACGTACTTGAAAATAAAGATAAATTGAAGGGTATATTCCTTACACACGGACATGAGCACGCGATTGGTGCAGTGAGTTATGTTTTAGAACAATTAGATGCACCAGTATATGGATCTAAATTGACAATAGCGTTAATTAAAGAAAATATGAAAGCCCGTAATATTGATAAAAAAGTTCGCTACTACACAGTTAATAATGATTCAATTATGAGATTCAAAAACGTGAATATTAGTTTCTTTAATACGACACACAGTATTCCTGATAGTTTAGGTGTTTGTATTCATACTTCATATGGTGCCATTGTGTATACAGGTGAATTTAAGTTTGACCAAAGTTTACATGGACATTATGCACCAGATATTAAACGTATGGCAGAGATTGGTGAAGAAGGCGTATTTGTCTTAATCAGTGATTCTACTGAGGCAGAGAAACCTGGATATAATACTCCGGAAAATGTGATTGAACATCATATGTATGACGCTTTTGCAAAAGTGCGAGGTCGCTTGATTGTTTCATGTTATGCTTCGAACTTTATACGTATACAGCAAGTTTTAAATATTGCTAGCAAGCTAAATCGTAAAGTGTCATTTTTAGGAAGATCACTTGAAAGTTCATTTAATATTGCTCGTAAAATGGGGTATTTCGACATTCCTAAAGATTTGCTAATTCCTATAACAGAAGTTGATAATTATCCTAAAAATGAAGTGATAATTATAGCTACTGGTATGCAAGGAGAACCTGTAGAAGCCTTAAGTCAAATGGCGCAACATAAGCATAAAATTATGAATATCGAAGAAGGCGATTCTGTATTTTTAGCAATTACGGCTTCTGCTAATATGGAAGTTATCATTGCGAATACATTAAATGAGCTTGTACGTGCTGGCGCACATATTATTCCAAATAACAAGAAGATTCATGCTTCAAGTCATGGTTGCATGGAAGAATTAAAAATGATGATTAATATTATGAAACCTGAATACTTTATTCCTGTACAAGGTGAATTTAAAATGCAGATAGCACATGCGAAGCTAGCAGCTGAAGCAGGTGTTGCACCAGAAAAGATTTTCCTTGTGGAAAAAGGAGATGTCATTAATTACAACGGTAAAGATATGATATTAAATGAAAAGGTAAATTCAGGAAATATTTTAATAGATGGTATTGGTATTGGGGATGTAGGAAATATCGTGTTGAGAGACCGTCATCTTTTAGCAGAAGATGGTATCTTTATTGCTGTAGTAACGTTAGATCCTAAAAATAGACGTATAGCTGCGGGACCTGAAATTCAATCTCGTGGGTTTGTATATGTACGTGAAAGTGAAGACTTATTACGTGAAGCAGAAGAGAAAGTACGTGAAATAGTAGAGGCTGGTTTACAAGAAAAACGCATAGAATGGTCTGAAATTAAGCAAAATATGCGTGATCAAATTAGTAAACTATTATTCGAAAGTACAAAACGTCGTCCTATGATTATTCCAGTAATTTCTGAAATTTAATCAAAAAGTCATTAACATAAAAGAGGTCAGAACAAGTCACTGAAATATAATGGTTGTCATGGACAATTTACTTATATTTTATGATGGTCAATTGAAAGGGGTAACGATTAATCTGTTATCTTAAGTAAATTGATACATAGATGATATTGTTCTAACCTCTTTCATCGTCTGTTTGGACTACATATTCTAAACATCAAATAGGAAATTATATATAATAACGTCGTTTTAACTAAGGCAACATAAGGAGGTGCGTCAATTGGCACAAGCAAAAAAGAAATCGACAGCTAAGAAAAAAACAACATCAAAAAAAAGAACAAATTCGAGGAAAAAGAAGAATGATAATCCGATACGTTATGTCATAGCTATTTTAGTAGTTGTATTAATGGTGTTGGGTGTTTTCCAATTAGGAATAATAGGTCGTCTAATTGACAGCTTCTTTAATTATTTATTTGGGTACAGTAGATATTTAACATATATTTTAGTACTCTTAGCAACTGGTTTTATTACATACTCTAAACGTATTCCTAAAACTAGACGAACGGCTGGTTCGATTGTATTGCAAATTGCATTGCTATTTGTATCACAGTTAGTTTTTCATTTTAATAGTGGTATCAAAGCTGAAAGAGAACCTGTACTTTCTTATGTGTATCAGTCATACCAACACAGTCATTTCCCAAATTTTGGTGGCGGTGTATTAGGCTTTTATTTATTAGAGTTAAGCGTACCTTTAATTTCATTATTTGGTGTATGTATTATTACTATTTTATTATTATGCTCAAGTGTTATTTTATTAACAAACCATCAACATCGTGAAGTAGCAAAAGTTGTACTGGAAAATATAAAAGCTTGGTTTGGTTCATTTAATGAAAAAATGTCGGAAAAAAACCAAGAAAAACAATTGAAGCGTGAAGAAAAAGCGAGACTTAAAGAAGAACAAAAGGCACGTCAAAATGAACAGCCACAAATAAAAGATGTGAGTGATTTTACGGAAGTGCCTCAAGAAAGAGATATTCCAATTTATGGGCATACTGAAAATGAAAGTAAAAGTCAGAGTCAACCAAGTCGGAAAAAGCGAGTGTTCGATGCAGAGAATAGTTCGAATAACATCGTAAATCATCATCAAGCAGATCAGCAAGAACAATTAACAGAACAAACTCATAACAGTGTTGAAAGTGAAAACACTATTGAAGAAGCTGGTGAAGTTACGAATGTATCGTATGTTGTTCCACCGTTAACTTTACTTAATCAACCTGCAAAACAAAAAGCAACATCTAAAGCTGAAGTGCAACGTAAAGGACAAGTACTAGAGAATACATTAAAAGATTTTGGGGTAAATGCAAAAGTGACACAAATTAAAATTGGTCCTGCAGTAACTCAATATGAAATTCAACCAGCTCAAGGGGTTAAAGTGAGTAAAATTGTAAACCTGCACAATGATATCGCATTAGCTTTAGCAGCAAAAGATGTTAGAATCGAAGCGCCAATACCTGGTCGCTCTGCAGTAGGTATTGAAGTGCCAAATGAGAAAATTTCATTAGTTTCACTAAAAGAAGTTTTAGATGAAAAATTCCCGTCTAATAATAAACTAGAAGTTGGATTAGGAAGAGATATATCAGGTGATCCAATTACTGTTCCACTAAATGAAATGCCACACTTATTGGTGGCAGGATCGACGGGTAGTGGTAAATCTGTTTGTATAAATGGTATTATTACAAGTATTTTATTAAATGCTAAACCGCATGAAGTTAAACTTATGTTAATCGATCCGAAAATGGTTGAACTAAATGTTTATAACGGAATTCCACATTTATTAATTCCGGTTGTTACAAATCCTCATAAAGCTGCTCAAGCTTTAGAAAAAATTGTAGCTGAGATGGAAAGACGTTATGATTTATTCCAACATTCATCAACTAGAAATATTAAAGGTTATAACGAATTAATCCGTAAGCAAAATCAAGAATTAGATGAGAAGCAACCAGAATTACCTTATATCGTTGTTATTGTAGATGAGCTTGCAGATTTAATGATGGTAGCTGGTAAAGAAGTTGAAAATGCGATTCAACGTATCACACAAATGGCACGTGCAGCAGGTATACATTTGATTGTAGCGACACAAAGACCTTCTGTGGATGTAATTACAGGTATCATTAAAAATAATATTCCATCTAGAATAGCTTTTGCTGTGAGTTCTCAAACAGATTCAAGAACTATTATTGGTACTGGCGGCGCAGAAAAGTTACTTGGTAAAGGTGACATGTTATACGTTGGAAATGGTGACTCATCACAAACACGTATTCAAGGGGCGTTTTTAAGTGACCAAGAGGTGCAAGATGTTGTAAATTATGTAGTAGAACAACAACAGGCAAATTATGTAAAAGAAATGGAACCAGATGCACCAGTGGATAAATCGGAAATGAAAAGTGAAGATGCTTTATATGATGAAGCGTATTTGTTTGTTGTTGAACAACAAAAGGCAAGTACATCATTGTTACAACGCCAATTTAGAATTGGTTATAATAGAGCATCTAGGTTGATGGATGATTTAGAACGCAATCAGGTAATCGGTCCACAAAAAGGAAGCAAGCCTAGACAAGTTTTAATAGATCTTAATAATGACGAGGTGTAAAAAAATGTCAGAAATGAATGCGGTATATAACGTTAAACAATACATTTTAAATTTGATTAAGCAAAATAAATTGGAATATGGTGACCAACTTCCAAGTAATTTATCAATTGCCAGAGAATTAAATGTAAAAACCGACGATGTTTATGAAGCAATTCAGGCATTGATTACTGAACAAGTCATTAAAGATAATTTTGAAGAGGGCACAAGTGTTAAGTCACTGCCCCCTTTCTTTTATCCATTGAATGAACTTATAAGTATTGGGCAAATGATTAAAAATGCAGGATTTGAATGCGGAACTGAATACTTAAATTTTGATGAGCAACCAGCAACTATGTTAGATGCAAATTTGTTGAGCGTTGAAGAAGGATATCCAGTAACCATTATAGAACGATTACGAACTGCCGATGGAGAACCGGTCGTCTATTGTTTAGATAAAATTGCTAAAAAAGAATTAACATGTACAGAGTATCAAATGAGCAATGGATCGATTCTAAGTGCGATAAAAGAACAAAGTAATCATAATATTTGTTATGCTGATACAGAAATTGAAGCGGTAAATTATGAACCTCGAATATCCGAAGTACTGAATGCTTCGCCACACGAAGGTTTGATTTTATTAAAAATTACGCACTATAATGAATCAGATGAACCTATTTTGTATTCATTAAATTATATGAAAAATAGCTTAGTTCAATTTAAAATCACTAGAAAAATATAGATGTAAGAAGATATAGAGGAGGCTATATATTTGAGTAGACAATCTCAACCAAATATACATATCAAAGTTTCACCAACAACTAAATTTAAAACAACTACTATAGTTTTTAAATTTATGGCACCTTTAGAATATGACACAATAACAGCTAGATCATTATTAAGCAAATTATTAGTTCGAGCAACTAAGAAATGGCCAACCGATAAGTCGTTTAATAATCACTTAGCCGATTTATATGGTGCGTATGTGAATAGTACAATTTCAAAATTCAAAGATCAGCATGTCATTACATTTTCATTAGAAATTGTTAATGAACGTTATTTAAGAAACGGTGAATCATTATTTAATCAAGGATTAGATTTATTACACGAAATCATTTGGAATCCATTAATTGAAAATAAAGCATTCAATGATAATTTTGTTAACCAAGAGAAAACATTATTAGCCAAAAAAATAGAAGCAATGGTAGATAATAAAGCACAATATTCGTTTTTAAAATTACTCGACCATATGTTTGAAAATGAAGCATATAAATACTTATCTACAGGACAACTAGAACAAATCCCACATATTACTGCTGAAACACTATATCATACATATCAATCAATGATTAATAATGATCAATGTTCTGTTTATGTTGTCGGCAATGTAGAACCTGAAAGTGTTGAGAAACAAATACGTGAAAAATTTGCACTTAAACCATTCGATAAACATCAATTCCAACATTCTACTCATCATTTACACGATGAAGAAGTTGATTATATTGTTGAATATGATGACGTGGATCAAGCTAAATTAAATATGGGATACCGTTTTCCAACACAATATGGACAAAGTGGATATGCTGCCTTTGTTGTATTTAACATGATGTTTGGAGGAGATCCTTCATCTGTTTTATTTAATGAAGTGCGAGAAAAGCAAAGTTTAGCGTACTCTATACATTCACAAATTGATGGCAAAAATGGCTATTTATTTGTTTTGAGTGGGGTTTCAAGTGATAAGTACGAAACTGCAAAAGATACTATTATAAGTGAATTTGAAAAAATAAAAGCAGGAGATTTCACTGAAGAAAAATTAGAGTTAGCTAAAAAAGTAATCATTTCTCATCGATATGAATCTGAAGATCGTCCGAAAAGTATTATAGAGATTATGCATAACCAAATATTATTAGAGCAACCACAAAGCAAAGAAACATTTATAAATGATATACAGAAGGTAAGTCGCGAAGATATTGTTACTGTTGCTGAAAAAGCATTTTTAGATACAATCTATGTGTTGACAAAAGGAGGGGATAAATAATGAAAGAGCGTTATTATGAATTAATAGACGAAAGAGTATTCGAACAAGAATTAGAAAATGGTTTACGATTATTTATTATCCCCAAACCAGGTTTTCAAAAGACATTTGTCACTTACACTACACAATTTGGTTCATTAGATAATCAATTCAAACCCCTCGGACAAGACCAATTTGTTACTGTACCTGATGGAGTTGCTCACTTTTTAGAACATAAATTATTTGAAAAAGAAGAAGAAGACTTATTTACTGCGTTTGCTGAAGATAATGCACAAGCAAATGCGTTTACAAGCTTTGATCGTACAAGCTACTTGTTCAGTGCAACTGATAATATTGAAAACAACATTAAACGTTTACTTACAATGGTTGAAACGCCTTATTTTACAAAAGAAACTGTTGATAAAGAAAAAGGTATTATTGCAGAAGAAATAAAAATGTATCAAGAACAACCTGGATATAAATTAATGTTTAATACATTGCGTGCAATGTATCAACAACATCCAATACGTGTTGATATTGCCGGTAGTGTAGAAAGTATATACGATATTACAAAAGATGATTTGTATCTATGTTATGAAACGTTTTATCATCCATCAAATATGGTTTTATTTGTTGTTGGTGATGTGAATCCAGAAGAAATATGTCGAATAGTAAAACAGCACGAGGATGCTCGTAATAAAGTAAACCAACCTAAAATCGAACGAGGACTTGTTGATGAACCGGAGGATGTTAAAGAAGCATTTGTTACTGAATCTATGAAAATTCAATCACCAAGACTAATGCTTGGTTTTAAAAATAAACCATTACAAGAAGCGCCTCAAAAATATGTACAACGTGATTTAGAAATGTCATTATTCTTTGAGTTAATTTTTGGGGAAGAAACAGATTTTTATCAGAATTTATTAAACGAAGGACTTATCGATGATACATTTGGTTATCAATTTGTACTAGAGCCGACGTATAGTTTTTCAATCGTGACAAGCGCTACTGAAGAACCAGATAAATTAAAAAAATTATTATTAGATGAGTTGCGTGATAAAAAAGGCAATTTCCAAGATGCACAAGCATTTGAACTTTTGAAAAAGCAATTTATAGGTGAATTCATATCAAGTTTAAACTCACCTGAATATATTGCTAATCAATATACTAAATTGTATTTTGAAGGTGTTAGCGTGTTTGACATGTTAGACATTGTTGAAAATATCACGTTAGATAGTATTAACGAAACGTCATCGTTATATTTAAATTTAGATCAGCAAGTCGATAGTCGTTTGGAGATTAAAAAGTAATGAAAGCATTAGTATTAGGTGGTTCTGGTTCAATTGGTTCTGAGATAGTCAAACAATTATTAACTGATGGATTTGAAGTTTATGTGCAATATTATCGTACTGATATAAATGAATTAACTAGCAAATTTAATGATGATAAAGTTCATTTTATACAAACGGATTTATCTCAAACAACTGATATTGACAAAACATTTGGTGACATTAAATCATTAGACTGTTTAATATATGCAAGTGGTCAGTCTTTATATGGTGTTTTACAAGATATGAAAGACCATGATATTGATGCATGTTATCAGTTAAATGTCTTGCAATTAATTCGATTATGTAGATATTTCGTTGATGTTTTACGTCAAAGTGACAATGGAAGAATTATTGTAATTTCATCAATTTGGGGTGAGACAGGAGCTAGTATGGAAACTATTTATTCGACGATGAAAAGTGCACAATTAGGTTTCGTTAAGGCGCTTAGTCAAGAGCTTGCACTAACATCAGTGACAGTAAATGCTATCGCACCTGGATTTGTAGCCGGTAATATGGCAAGTGAGTGGCAAGAAGATGAACTTCAAGCAATGATAACTGAATTACCACAACAGCGATTGGTTTTACCGAGTGAGGTTGCTCATACATGCGCCTATTTATATCACCCAAATGCTAGAAGTGTTACTGGAACTATACAGAAAGTTAATGGTGCTTGGTATATATAAAATATATAACTATTTTTATGAGCAAATGTTTTTATGATTGATGTTATAATATGAATATTACAATGAATCATAATTTGTTAATTAAACAAGGGGTGAGGTTCACCATGACAGTTGCAGAGAAAAAAGAATGGTACCTAGAATACGAAATTGAAATTAATAGACCGGGTCTTTTAGGTGATGTATCTAGTTTATTAGGTATGTTAGGTATAAGTATTGTTACAATTAATGGTGTTGATCAAGGTAAACGAGGCCTTTTAATTAAAACTGACAATCTTGAAAAAGTTGAACGTTTTGAGCAAATAGCTCGTGGTATAAATGAAATTGAAATAACAAAGCTTAAAAAACCAGAATTAAGAGACCGTCTTGCAGTTAGACATGGTAGATATATTGAGCAAGATGCAAAAGATAAGAAAACCTTTCGATTTGAGCGTGAAGATTTAGGTTTGTTAGTAGACTTTTTAGCTGAATTGTTCAAAGAAGAAGGTCATAAGTTGATTGGCATTAGAGGTATGCCACGGGTTGGTAAAACTGAATCAATTGTTGCGGGAAGTGTTTGTGCACATAAGAGATGGTTATTTATTAGTTCTACTTTAATAAAACAAACTGTACGTAGCTCTCTAATTAAAGGGGAATATGATGCCAATCATGTATACATTATTGATGGTGCAGTTACTGCCAGAGAATCTAATCCAAAACATCAAGAGCTTGTTAACGAAGTTATGACGTTACCATCAATCAAAGTCGTTGAACATCCAGATTTATTTGTTGAAACAAGTACTTGTACAATGGAAGATTTTGACTATATTATCGAATTGAGAGAAAATGAAAATCAAGAAATACATTACGAAGAAATGAAGAAACAGACAGTCCAAAGTAAGAATAATTTAGATTTTGGAGATCCATTTGGTGGTGGTTTTGGTTTCTTCGAGTAAGTGTAAGGAGGCTATGAATTGAAAACGGTCGGTGAAGCGCTAAAAGGTAGACGTGAAAGGTTAGGAATGACTTTAACAGAATTAGAGCAACGTACTGGAATTAAACGTGAAATGCTAGTGCATATTGAAAATAATGAATTCGATCAACTACCGAATAAAAATTACAGCGAAGGATTTATTAGAAAATATGCAAGCGTAGTAAATATTGAACCTAACCAATTAATTCAAGCTCATCAAGATGAAATTCCATCGAACCAAGCCGAATGGGACGAAGTAATTACAGTTTTCAATAATAATAAAGATTTAGATTATAAGAGTAAATCAAAAGAGCCAATACAATTATTAGTAATCATGGGTATTACAGTTTTAATAACTTTATTGTTATGGATCATGTTAGTTTTAATATTTTAACAGAAATAAATTAGTGAGAAATGAGGATGTATAATGAATATTCCGAACCAGATTACGGTTTTTAGAGTAGTGTTAATACCAGTTTTTATATTGTTTGCGTTAGTTGATTTTGGATTTGGCAATGTGTCATTTCTAGGAGGATATGAAATAAGAATTGAGTTATTAATCAGTGGTTTTATTTTTATATTGGCTTCCCTTAGCGATTTTGTTGATGGTTATTTAGCTAGAAAATGGAATTTAGTTACAAATATGGGGAAATTTTTGGATCCATTAGCGGATAAATTATTAGTTGCAAGTGCTTTAATTGTACTTGTGCAACTAGGACTAACAAATTCTGTAGTAGCAATCATTATTATTGCCAGAGAATTTGCCGTAACTGGTTTACGTTTACTACAAATTGAACAAGGATTCGTAAGTGCAGCTGGTCAATTAGGTAAAATTAAAACAGCAGTTACTATGGTAGCAATTACTTGGTTGTTATTAGGTGATCCATTAGCAACATTGATTGGTTTGTCATTAGGACAAATTTTATTATACATTGGCGTTATTTTTACTATCTTATCTGGTATTGAATACTTTTATAAAGGTAGAGATGTTTTTAAACAAAAATAAATATTTGTTTATACTAGATTTCATTTTCATATGGAATCTAGTTTTTTTAATCCCAATTTTAGAAATTAGCCACGCAATTGTTTATAATGATATATTGTAAAACGATATTTGTTCATTTTTTAGGCAAATGTGTTGTAGCATCTGAT
This sequence comes from Staphylococcus sp. EG-SA-17, assembly GCF_017151845.1. Classification (NCBI taxonomy): domain Bacteria; kingdom Bacillati; phylum Bacillota; class Bacilli; order Caryophanales; family Staphylococcaceae; genus Staphylococcus; species Staphylococcus sp. EG-SA-17. Next base: position 5,324 of record NZ_JACVZO010000005.1, on the reverse strand, counting down.
ACATTGAATCTAAAATTGATGTGAATTTTTAAATGAAATACATGAAAAAATGAATTAAACGATACAAGGGGGATATAAATGTCAATTGCCATTATTGCTGTAGGCTCAGAACTATTGCTAGGTCAAATCGCTAATACCAACGGACAATTTCTATCTAAAGTATTTAATGAAATTGGACAAAATGTATTAGAACATAAAGTTATTGGAGATAATAAAAAACGTTTAGAATCAAGTGTACGTCATGCGTTAGAAAAATATGATACTGTTATTTTAACAGGTGGCTTAGGTCCTACGAAAGATGACTTAACGAAGCATACAGTGGCCCAGATTGTTGGTAAAGATTTAGTTATTGATGAGCCTTCTTTAAAATATATTGAAAGCTATTTTGAGGAACAAGGACAAGAAATGACACCTAATAATAAACAACAGGCTTTAGTAATTGAAGGTTCAACTGTATTAGCAAATCATCATGGCATGGCTCCAGGAATGATGGTGAATTTTGAAAACAAACAAATTATTTTATTACCAGGTCCACCGAAAGAAATGCAACCAATGGTGAAAAATGAATTGTTGTCACATTTTATAAACCATAATCGAATTATACATTCTGAACTATTAAGATTTGCGGGAATAGGTGAATCTAAAGTAGAAACAATATTAATAGATCTTATCGATAAACAGACTAATCCTACGATTGCGCCTTTGGCGGGAAGTCATGAAGTATATATTAGATTGACTGCAAATGCCGACTCAAAAGAACAAGCACAATCATTGATTCAACCTGTTAAACAAGAAATTCTTGATCGTATTGGAGAATATTATTATGGTTCAGATGACACATTAATTGAGCAAGCTGTAATAAAGAAAATTCATGAACCTTTTGTAATATATGATGGTATTACTAATGGTGCTTTATATCATCGATTGAAAGAAGTGGATTTAAACGATGTTCTAAAGGGTATGATTAATCACAATGAAAACTTTGTTGATATTAATAAACCTATTGAGCAGCAATTAAAAGATGCAGTGCAATTTGTTAATAAATTGTTTAATGTGTCATCAGCAATTATTCTATTAGAGTATGATGGTGTAGTCCATATAGGCTATGATAATAACTTTGAATTTAAAACTGAGCAATTTAAAATGTCTAAATCTAGAAATTTATTAAAGAACAGAAGTCAAAATTATGCGCTCATAAGATTATTAAATTGGCTTAGAACAACAAATTAATTGTATTATCGATAAAAATATAAGCACGTTTGTTCGTTTTTGCGTTTTGATTTCAAGATTTTATACGAACAAATATTCGCAAAACACTTGTATTTTATTTTGAATCCTTGTATAGTATTGGTAAGATAATTAAAAGATAGCAATTTCAATTAGGAGGTCTCGCTTTGGATAACGATCGTCAAAAAGCTTTAGATACAGTAATTAAAAATATGGAGAAATCTTTCGGTAAAGGTGCCGTAATGAAGTTGGGTGACAATATAGGTCGCCGAGTTTCAACTACATCAACTGGTTCAGTTACATTAGATAATGCGCTAGGTGTAGGTGGCTATCCTAAAGGACGAATTATTGAAATTTATGGTCCTGAAAGTTCTGGTAAGACAACAGTAGCGCTTCACGCTATTGCTGAAGTACAAAGTAATGGCGGGGTGGCAGCATTTATCGATGCTGAACATGCTTTAGATCCAGAATATGCTCAAGCATTAGGCGTGGATATCGATAATTTATATTTATCGCAACCGGATCATGGTGAACAAGGTCTTGAAATCGCCGAAGCATTTGTTAGAAGTGGTGCAGTTGATATTGTAGTTGTAGACTCAGTTGCTGCTTTAACACCTAAAGCTGAAATTGAAGGAGAAATGGGAGACACTCACGTTGGTTTACAAGCTCGTTTAATGTCACAAGCGTTACGTAAACTTTCAGGTGCTATTTCTAAATCAAATACAACTGCTATTTTCATCAACCAAATTCGTGAAAAAGTTGGTGTTATGTTCGGTAATCCAGAGACTACACCAGGTGGACGTGCATTAAAATTCTATAGTTCAGTAAGACTAGAAGTACGTCGTGCAGAACAGCTTAAACAAGGACAAGAAATTGTAGGTAATAGAACTAAAATTAAAGTCGTTAAAAATAAAGTGGCACCACCATTTAGAGTAGCTGAAGTTGATATTATGTATGGACAAGGTATTTCTAAAGAGGGTGAACTTATTGATTTAGGTGTTGAAAACGACATCGTTGATAAATCAGGAGCATGGTATTCTTACAATGGCGAACGAATGGGTCAAGGTAAGGAAAATGTTAAAATGTACTTGAAAGAAAATCCACAAATTAAAGAAGAAATTGATCGTAAATTGAGAGAAAAATTAGGTATATCTGATGGTGATGTTGAAGAAACAGAAGATACACCAAAGTCATTATTTGACGAAGAATAGTACACAAATTTATATCTATAGTTAAACTTAGCAAATATCCTTATAGGATTGATTGAAAGTGATATTCATCTCATAAAGCTAGAATAATATCTAACTTTATGGGATGCACTACAAATCGAGACTATAAGGTTTTTTATTTTATTTATTATTACATTATCAATAGTTTTATAATCGAGCTTCAAAACTTTAGAAAATAGTAGAAATAGCATTCAATATAGTACAAAAGTGCAAATTGATAACTTGACACTTATCTCCTATAAACCGTACAATTAATTTGTATGATTTATATATAATTTCATAAAGTCATATTGAATTTCATATAAAGAGCAAACCCTAGAAAAGGAGGTGTTTGTGTGAATTTATTAAGCCTCCTACTCATTTTGCTGGGGATCATTCTAGGAGTTGTTGGAGGGTATGTTGTTGCCCGAAATTTGTTGCTTCAAAAGCAATCACAAGCTAGACAAACTGCCGAAGATATTGTAAATCAAGCACATAAAGAAGCTGACAATATCAAAAAAGAGAAATTACTTGAGGCAAAAGAAGAAAACCAAATCCTAAGAGAACAAACTGAAGCAGAACTACGAGAAAGACGTAGCGAACTTCAAAGACAAGAAACCCGACTTCTTCAAAAAGAAGAAAACTTAGAGCGTAAATCTGATCTATTAGATAAAAAAGATGAGATTTTAGAGCAAAAAGAATCAAAAATTGAAGAAAAACAACAACAAGTAGATGCAAAAGAGAGTAGTGTTCAAACGTTAATAATGAAGCATGAACAAGAATTAGAACGCATCTCCGGTCTCACTCAAGAAGAAGCTATTAATGAGCAACTTCAAAGAGTAGAGGAAGAACTGTCACAAGATATTGCAGTACTTGTTAAAGAAAAAGAAAAAGAAGCTAAAGAAAAAGTTGATAAAACAGCAAAAGAATTATTAGCTACAGCAGTACAAAGATTAGCAGCAGATCACACAAGTGAATCAACGGTATCAGTAGTTAACTTACCTAATGATGAGATGAAAGGTCGAATCATTGGACGAGAAGGACGAAACATCCGCACACTTGAAACTTTAACTGGCATTGATTTAATTATTGATGACACACCAGAAGCGGTTATATTATCTGGTTTTGATCCAATAAGAAGAGAAATTGCTAGAACAGCACTTGTTAACTTAGTATCTGATGGACGTATTCATCCAGGTAGAATTGAAGATATGGTCGAAAAAGCTAGAAAAGAAGTAGACGATATTATTAGAGAAGCAGGTGAACAAGCTACATTTGAAGTAAACGCACATAATATGCATCCTGACTTAGTAAAAATTGTAGGGCGTTTAAACTATCGTACAAGTTACGGTCAAAATGTACTTAAACATTCAATTGAAGTTGCGCATCTTGCTAGTATGTTAGCTGCTGAGCTAGGCGAAGATGAGACATTAGCGAAACGAGCTGGACTTTTACATGATGTTGGTAAAGCAATTGATCATGAAGTAGAAGGTAGTCATGTTGAAATCGGTGTAGAATTAGCGAAAAAATATGGTGAAAATGAAACAGTTATTAATGCAATCCATTCTCATCATGGTGATGTTGAACCTACATCTATTATATCTATCCTTGTTGCTGCTGCAGATGCATTGTCTGCGGCTCGTCCAGGTGCAAGAAAAGAAACATTAGAGAATTATATTCGTCGATTAGAACGTTTAGAAACGTTATCAGAAAGTTATGATGGTGTAGAAAAAGCATTTGCGATTCAGGCAGGTAGAGAAATCCGAGTGATTGTATCTCCTGAAGAAATTGATGATTTAAAATCTTATCGATTGGCTAGAGATATTAAAAATCAGATTGAAGATGAATTACAATATCCTGGTCATATCAAGGTGACAGTTGTTCGAGAGACTAGAGCAGTAGAATATGCGAAATAATTTTTGTCTCCCTCACAAATTAGTGAGGGAGCTTTTTTAAGTTGTAGTCTCAATCTAGTTAGACAGCACTTTATTGGTAATAACTATATTAAACAGTAGTTATTTGAAAGTAAGTCGGACCGTATATAAAATAAGAAGTTATTGCTTTTAATAAAAATGTTTTAGGCTTCATAATTACTATATTTATATTATGTAAACCTATAAAGATGATTGCTTTTCTATCCAATAAAAAAGAGGCTGGAACATTAAGTTCTTAGGCAATGTAAAAAAGCTGATTTCTATTAATTATTTGATAGAAATCAGCTTTTCTGATATGTATTTTATAATGTACAGCTCGTTGAGCTGCTATTTTTCTTATATTAAGTGCCGTTAATACAAAACCTAGGTCTCGTTTAACTTTATTTATTCCTCGAACTGACATTCGAGTGAAACCCAAAATAGCCTTCATAAATCCAACAACAGACTCTACAACAATTTTTCTTTGACTATAGATTTTTTTCGTTTCTGGTTCAGAAAGCTTTTGATTAACTTGGGCTTTAAAGTATTCACAATTATAATTCTTCATAATTTTCTTATTGGATTTTGAATTTGGCTTCATGCATTGATGTCTCAAAGAACATGCTGAACAGTCATCACATTCATATAGTTTGAAGTCACGTTTAAAACCATATCTATGATTACGGTATGCATATCTTCTAAAACCTATTCTTTTGTTATTAGGACATATAAATTCATCATTAAGTTCGTCATATTTCCAATTTTGAGTGTTGAAAATGTCACCTTTAAACTTTCTAGTTTTATCTTTAATAAACATGCCATACGTAATAAGTGGCGCTTTATTAAAAGTCATCTATAATAGCCATATAGTTTTGCTCACTACCATAACCTGCATCAGCTACAATATACTCTGGTAAATAACCGAAGGTATTTTGAATCATTGTTAAAAATGGAATTAAAGTTCTAGTATCTGTTG